>DLZA01000090.1:0-597 GCA_003447515.1 Paracoccaceae bacterium | reverse complement strand
GCTAAGCTAGTCGCAAACTTGATCGCTGAGGCAGGTATCGAACGGGTTTTGACTATTGACTTGCACGCCACACAAATCCAAGGCTTTTTCGATATACCAGTAGACAACCTTTACGCCGCACCTGCCTTTGCGCTCGATGTAAAACACAACTTTAGTGAACTTTCCGACCTGATGGTTATTTCGCCAGACGTAGGTGGCACCGCCCGTGCACGTGAATTAGCAAAACGTATCAACGCACCTATGGCAATTGTAGACAAACGTCGCAATGCACCAGGCGAAATCGCTGAAATGACCGTGATCGGTGATGTAATGGACAAAAAATGTATTATCGTAGATGACATCTGTGATACCGCTGGCACACTATGTAAAGCAGCTGAAACCTTGATGGATATGGGAGCAAAAGAGGTGCACTCCTATATTACACACGGAGTTTTATCTGGCCCTGCGGTGGAACGCATCTCCAAGTCTTCAATGAAACACCTGGTCATAACCGATAGCATTCAAGCTACGCCGGAAGTAGCCGCATGCGATAAGATTCGTACTGTCCCATTGGCGCCAATGCTCGCCCAAGCAATTATGAACATTTCAAACGGCACC
>DLZA01000086.1:608-2525 GCA_003447515.1 Paracoccaceae bacterium | reverse complement strand
TGGCACTAGGAGCTTCGGCTGTCGTCGCTGAACTTGCGGCTCTAGGTTCTACGGCGCGCGGTGGCACCAGCCAGATAGGCAGAACGCTGGCCGCGGCGATTTCTGAAGTGGGTGAATTGCAGGTCCGGCCACAGGAATTGGCCAATACTGCTGATTACATCCCCCTTGTGAACGCAGGTGATATTGAGTTCGGAATCGCGAATGTTGTGCAGTTAACTTATGCGGTTAATGGGACCGGCATGTCCGAAGGGCGCCCAAATTCAAACCTACAAATGGTTGCCACTCTGATGCCATTTCGCAGTGCTTATATCGTCCGCAAGGATAGTGACATCAAAAGTATTGAGGATTTGAAGGGAAGGCGAGTCCCAGTCTTCGCTGATAAGGCGCTGGGTGATTATGTGACTAAAGGCTATTTTGCTAATGCTAACATGAGCCTTGACCAGGTTGACGGTGTCGCCGTGCCTAATTTTCCCCGCATGTGGGCAAGTTTTGCTGAAGGCTCTGCGGACGTGGCAATTGTCGTTGTAGGCGCAGCTAATAGCCGTGAATATGATGCCTCCTTTGGCATAAGATATCTATCATTCGAAAATACTCCGGAAGCTCTAGCTCGTACGCGTAAATTCTTGCCTCAAATGTATTTGCAAGAAATGCCTGCAGGCAGTGTGCCAGGAATCGACAAACCCACAAATGTGAACGTGTTCGATTACACTCTGTTTGCGGGCAAGGATGTTTCCGATGACATGGTTTACAAGTCTGTAAAAGCACTTTGGGAAAAAGAAGCTGACTTACTGGCCGCTGGTCCATTTTGGAACGGTTTTATGAAAGAGAAGATGAGTGCGCCACTTGGCCTAACCTACCATCCTGGTGCCATCAAATTTTATAAGGAAATGGGTGTCTGGATTGAATAACCGGCGACACGACTGTGGAATATCAGAAGACTGAAAGAAAAATGCGGGGCGGAATACCTATTACGGGTATTCTCGCCGCGCTGATCACGTTAACGGCGGTGCTCTGGTCTTCGGGTGCGCCACTATGGATTGGCTGGCGGGTCTACTCTGAACAGGTTTTGATAGCGGCATTGGCTTTTGCCATGGCGGTTGCGTTCATCACGAGCCAATCTGGGCCTCTCTGGTGGTCAAGGTTAGCCGCGATAGCTTCGCTTTGCTTTGGTGCGTGGCTCACAGTGCGCTTTCCCACTTTGTCTGAAAATGTGTTTTACCATCCCACCGAAGCATTAATCGTTTCGATAACTGGCTTTGTACTATTGCTAGATGCAGTGCGCAGAACCATGGGGTGGAGCTTGATCTTTATTCTTGGCTGCATTTGCCTTTACGCTCTCTTTGCAAATAACTTTTCAGGGCCACTGCAAAGCCGATCGATTGCTCCTGACAGGTTAATCACTTTTCTGATATTGGATAGTGCATCACTTGCCGGTACGGCCTTGTCAATTGCGGTGGCAGTCGTGGTGCCTTTTTTAATTCTTTCTCAACTTTTATTGGCGACAGGTGGGTCAGCGTTTTTTTCGGACCTTTCGTTGGCACTAGCGGGTCGGAAACGTGGTGGAGCCGGTAAGATTGCAATCCTTGGGTCCGCTTTCTTTGGATCGATCTCTGGCAGTGCAGTGTCCAACGTAGCCTCGACCGGAGCGATTACCATTCCAATGATGAAAGATGGGGGATATCGGCCCAAGACGGCCGCTGCAATTGAAGCGGCAGCCTCGACTGGTGGTCAGTTGATGCCACCGGTCATGGGGGCCGCTGCATTCCTATTGGCCGAAAACCTACAGGCTAGCTATATCGATGTAATGTTGGCTGCTCTTATACCTTCGCTCCTTTACTACTTTAGCGTATTTGTATTTGCAGACCTTGAAGCAGGGCGGTTAAAGATCTCTCGTGTTGCAGAAGAGAAGATCCCACC
>DLZA01000086.1:0-227 GCA_003447515.1 Paracoccaceae bacterium | reverse complement strand
CTTGGGTTGTTTAGCTTTAATTTGCGTCCCGAGACAGCTGCTCTAGCTGCTGTTTTAGTATTGCTTGCATTGTCTTTGGTGCAAACCTATGACGGCAGTCGAGTTACTTTTCAGGTATTAATCGGAGTGTTGGTCTCTGCTGGCAGAGCTGCAGTTGAGATTATTTTGATCTGTGCAATTGCTGGTATGATCATTGGGCTTGTTGCGCGCTCAGGCTTGTCATTTGG
>DLZA01000189.1:3251-5371 GCA_003447515.1 Paracoccaceae bacterium | reverse complement strand
GCGGACAAAGTGTAAAATCGCTACGGTTGCACCGAGGTCCGTTTAGTTTGCATCGCGACAACTGATCATATGTGACATTTGAACAGTCAGCTAAAAAGCAATAGGCTGGGGTCAGTTGTTTGAATAGGCTCCGATTTTCGAAGTTCTTAGGCTGTTGTTCACTAACGCCTCAGCAAATGTGACGCCGGCAGAAACTCCTTCGATAACAGGCAGGCCGAATTCTTCGCTGAGCTGTGCCATAAGGTCAGCCATTCCTGCGCATCCGAGAACGATTGCTTCTGCTTTGTCTTCATTTATTGACGCATGAATTTCTAACCGGATTTTGTCTAACGTAGCTGGGTCACCCTCTTCCAACTTAAGCACGGGGATTTCAGTTGCTCGAACGCATGCGCATTTTTGCGCAAGCCCATAACGCAGCAGATTGTTTTCCAAACCCGGCACCGAACGAGACAGAGTTGTGATCACGCTGAATTTGTTCGCGATCATGCTTGCTGCGTGATAGGCTGCTTCACCTATCCCCAGAACGGGAACTGACACCAACGAGCGCACGGCATCCAGCCCGGTGTCGTCAAAGCAAGCAATGACGATTGCATCTACCTCCTTGTGCTGAACGACTTCATTCAACAACCCTGGAACACAGGTGGCAACATCCAGAAACCCCTGAATACTGGCTGGGCCGTCTTGGGAGCTAGCGGCCACAATCTCCGTGTCAGGGCGGGCAACAGCGCGCGCCGCTTGCGCAATTTTATCGGTCATAGAGGTCGTTGTGTTGGGGTTGATAACAAGAATTTTCATGTCAGATCACACATCGCCACCAAGGTAGGCGGCCTTGATCCTGTCGTCGTGCAACAGCTCTTTTGAGTTACCTTTGATGACCACATTTCCAGTCGCCATTGCATAGGTACGGTGTGAAATGCTGAGCGCCATGCGTGAGTTTTGTTCCACCAACAGCACAGAAACACCCTCATCACGGTTGATGGCTACAATGGAACGGGCGATATCTTGCACCAGTTTTGGCGCAATGCCAAGGCTTGGTTCATCCAGTAACAATAACTTGGGCTTGGCCATCAACGCACGGCCAATCACCATCATCTGCTGCTCACCACCCGACAATGTGCCAGCTGCTTGAGAATAGCGTTCCTTGAGGCGTGGGAAGCGGGTGAGAATGCTGTCTAACGTAAGCTGTATGTCGGCCTTATCGCTGCGGGTGAAGGCCCCCATCATTAGGTTGTCTTTGACGGACATGAAAGGGAACACGCGTCGTCCTTCAGGCACCATGGCAATGCCACGCTTGACAATTGCAGAAGGGTCGGTGCCGTCTACGCGTTCTCCTTCAAAAGTGACAGACCCTTTCACAGGTTTTGCCAGCCCAGTGATGGTGCGCAGAATTGATGATTTGCCCGCGCCATTAGCCCCAATCAGAGCAACAGTTTCTCCATGATTGAGGTTCAAAGAGACTCCTTTTAGCGCGTAAACATGATCGTAGTATAGTTCGACGTCTTTGAAATCTAACATGGCTGTCATGGCTTACATCCCGATCTCATCGTCAGCGCTGCCCAGATAGGCCTCGATGACTTTTTCATTGTTCTGGATTTCGGACGGCGTGCCCTCGGCGATTTTTTCACCAAAGTTCAACACGACGATCCGGTCGGAAATATTCATGACAGCTGGCATGTCGTGCTCCACTAACATGATTGTCACGCCGCGTTCGTCCCGCACGGAGCGCACGAGATTGACCATATTCATGGTTTCATCGTGGTTCATACCTGCAAAGGGTTCATCTAGCAGCAATACTTTAGGGGCAGTGGCCAGGCCGATGGCGATACCTAACGCACGCAGGTTGCCCTGTGGCAAGTTGCTGGCCTGTTCATTGGAAATCTCGGACATGCCCAAAAACTCTAACAATTCATCCGCATATTTGCCAAAGTTGGACACATCTTCTTGGGCGGTCTTAGAGCCCCAGAAATACCCTGCCAGAGATGCCTTTGCCCGCAGATGCTGCGCGACGACAACGCTTTCATGCACCGTCATATTTTTGAAGATCGTGGTTTCCTGAAACGTGCGTACGATTCCTTTACGGGCAACAATGTGTGGTTTCAAGTTAGAGATACGTTCCCCGC
>DLZA01000189.1:1735-2849 GCA_003447515.1 Paracoccaceae bacterium | reverse complement strand
CCGATCACTGACAAGATTTCATTCTCGGACACGTCAAAACTGATGTCATTGTTAGCCGTCAAGCCACCGTATTTCTTGGTGATATTTTTGACTTGGATGAGGGCGTTCATTTATCATTCCCTTTGCCAAATCTAATACTGAGTAAGCCATTGGGTAGAAAGCGGATCACAGCTATCAGAATGATTGAGTAGACCAACATTTGGTATTTGCCGAGTTCAAACAAAAGGTCCCAACCAAAGTACAATACCAGCGTTCCAAGCATTGGACCAAAAACATAGCCAAGGCCGCCAAGAAAGCAATTCAGCATGAAATTGACAGAGTCTGCGACTACAAAGGTTGACGGATAGACCGATTGTGCGATTGAGCCAAACATGGCTCCACCAATGCCACCAAAGAAGCTTGAAATCGCAAAGATAACGATTCGGATGTAAGCGATGTTCACTCCGATAGAACTGGCAAGCTCTTCGTTTTGTTGCATCGAACGGCATAAGTGCCCGAGACGCGAATTTACCAGCCGGTAAAGTGCCGCATATGTCACAACCATCAAGAGACAGGCTGTGAGGTAAAAGGCCAGTTTAGTGTTTTCCATTGTGCCGAAATCTGGGATGAGCGGGATGCTCAAAATCGACAGGCCAGATGGCAAGGGAATGTTGGAAATGC
Source organism: Paracoccaceae bacterium (assembly GCA_003447515.1). Classification (GTDB taxonomy): domain Bacteria; phylum Pseudomonadota; class Alphaproteobacteria; order Rhodobacterales; family Rhodobacteraceae; genus Amylibacter. The sequence continues at coordinate 2,189 of DLZA01000189.1, read as the reverse complement.
CTTTGGCTCCGTTTGTGATGGGAAGGGCCAAGGCCGTTAATGTTACTACTTGGGTCAGGACCAGCGTGATCATTGCGAAATAGACGCCACGCAGGCGCAGGATCGGCAAGCCAATAAGCACGGCAACCAACCCTGCAAATAACCCAGCTGCCGGAAGTGACATCCAAAAGGACCACCCCGCTTTAACAACCAGAATGGCCGAAACATATGCGCCAATCAACGCAAATGCCCCTTGGCCGATATTGATACGGCCGATGTAGAATGTCAGCCAGACGCCCGCACTTGCAATGGCCAAAAGCGCGACAGAGGTCAGAGTGAAATAAAAATCCCAACGGCCTGTTATGTTGATCAGCAGTGGAACGCCAACAAAGATTGCGAGGAAGAAGAAGCCAATGCCGACCAGCTGTTTTACAGAAAATCCCATCATCAGTTCAACCCCACGGCTTGCCCATCA
>DLZA01000189.1:0-1312 GCA_003447515.1 Paracoccaceae bacterium | reverse complement strand
AAGATAATGCCACCCCAGATCGCACCAGAAATAACACCTGCTCCACCGATCATCACCATCATAAAGGCTTTTATCGATGTTGGCCCGCCCATACCTAAATTTACTCCGGTAATGGTAACAAGCAGACCGCCAACCAGACCCGCTAGCATCGCCCCCAGCGCAAAGCCAATCATGGAATACCGGTCCACATTGACGCCCATCAACTGAGCAGCGGTACGGTCTTGGGCCAGTGCCCGCAATGCGCGCCCTGTCTTTGTGTATTGCATAAGGCAAATAAACGCGATGATCGACAGGATTGCCAAGGCGCAGATCAGAATACGGTCATAGGGCATAATCAGGCGGAAATCGTAGTTGAATACACCATCGACAATCTTAGGAACTCCACGCTGTTTTTCGCCAAAAACGATCAAGATCAGTGCATCTAAGAAAAACGCAATCCCTGCCGCAAGAAGCATCGTGCTTTCCTCACGAGCCGACCCTTTGATCACAGGCGCAAAAAGGTATCGTTCAATTAACGCACCCAAAATCGCCAAGGTAAAGCACGACATGATAAGTGCCAAAACGAACGGCACGCCCCACTGGCCGTAGAATGTGTAGGTGACGAAGCCGCCGATCACATACATCTGCCCATGGGCAAAATTGAGGACGTTCATCAATGCAAAAATCAGGGTTAAACCTAACGCGATCATCGCGTATTGGGATCCCAGATAGACGCCATTGGCCAGTATCTGTTCCATGTCAGTTTTTCTTTCGTTGACAAGCCCCGGGCCAATGCGGCCCGGAGAAGCTTCTGCTCAGGAGAGATCCAAAAGCAGGAAGGGAGGTTTAGTCGACTTCAGCGACGAACAGTGTTTCAAACGCGCCGTCCTGGTAGACGTTTACCACCAGTGGCACTGCGACTTGACGCTTTTGGCCAAAGGAAGAAACACCAACATAACGCAGCTTTGCATCGCCGTTCATGTAGGGGTTTGGAGCTTCGAACGTATCCATTGTTGCTTGAAACGCTTCCACATCTGTGATCGCCGAGGGGTCAGCTTTCAAGGTTTCAAGGATATACTCTAAGGCGTAAACCTTAGTGTTTGACTCATCGTTGTACTCGCCAAACATATCTGTATAGCGCTGTACAAATTCGTTCATCATTGGTGAAGCCAGTTCAGGTGTCGATGCGCCACCGACCGAGATAAAGCCATTTGCTAGATCGCCGGCACCCTCGGCCAGAACACCAGCATCCTGAGCTGTTTCGGTCGAAATCACACCTTGAAATCCGAGTTCGCGCGCAGACCGGATCAGCTGTGGCGCTTGTGCAGGCGAC
>DLZA01000193.1:2765-10670 GCA_003447515.1 Paracoccaceae bacterium | reverse complement strand
GCTTAGTGTTTGAAGTCCAAATGGCTGCCAAACCCAAAGCGCAGGAGCGATTGAGAAGACTCCAAGGAAAATACCCATGTAAGCGACAATAGTTAGGCTCGACTCTGTTCGCGACTGAATCTTGATAATGATCATTGCTATAGCCCAAAGTGCTGCTGAACCAGTGACCAATAGCGCACCTGTATCGATGGTAACGAGGCCAGGTCGGAGAATAATCAGCATACCCACGAAACCTAAGAAAATTGCGCTCCACCGATAGATGCGAAAACGCTCTCCCAAAACAAGAACAGCGAGAATGGCCATGAAAATAGGTGCTGTGAAGCCCAGAGCCGTAACTTTAGCAATTGGCGAAATCGAAAGTGCAGTGAAAAACATCAACATGGCTGCCATGTTGATCACGCCTCGTAGTGCGTGCAAACCAATCTGGTTTGTGCGCAGAATCGTAAATCGAGAGCGCATCAAAAGTGGCAAAAGAAATGCTAAGCCGAAGACGTTACGGAAGAAGGCTATCTGAAAGGGCGGCAGGACTTCTGAGACGAAGCGAACCAATCCATGCATAATTGAAAACGCGATAGTGGACAGGCACATCAAAACTATCCCTCGCATTACAGAAGTTTGGCGCTTCCAAAATGTGCATGCCTCTTGGATGACGTAATTCTGACCTGCCATGGTTCCTCATTTTTCACTACTCTGCAGCAATTACCTGGGCTTGGCTAAGCAATTCTTCTCTATCATGTCACCTAACGATTACTATATCCGCTTTGCCACCTCTTCAAGCATCACCTCGGTTGCGCCACCCCCGATAGATTGCACGCGCGCATCACGGGCCATGCGTTCAATGGTGCTTTCGTACAAATACCCTGCGCCACCATGAAATTGCACACAGTCATACATAACCTCATTCACCAATTCACCGCAGAGCGCCTTAATCATCGAAACTTCCTTAACCACATCTTCGTCTGCGGCGTCACGGGCTGCGGTGGCATAGACAAACTGACGCGCTGCGGTAACTCGGGCGGACAGCATGGACAGGCGCTGGCGGATCGCTTGCTTTGACCACAAAGGCGCACCAAAGGCTTGTCGGGTTTTCACATACTCAAGCGTTAGGTCCAGTGCGGCCTGGGCTTCTCCCATCGCCATAGCACCCAGTACAATGCGCTCATTTTGGAAATTCTTCATTACAGCATAAAACCCACGCCCTTCTTCGCCGAGGATATTATCGGCAGGAACACGGCAATCCTGAAACGATAACACCGCCGTGTCAGACGAGCGCCAGCCAGTTTTGTCGAGTGCTCGGCTTACCGAGAAACCTGGCGTGCCTTTCTCGACAAGGAACATAGTGATCGATTGGCTGGCCGGTCCTTGGGAGTCGGTCTTAACAGCAACGCAGTACAGATCGGCATGTACCCCGTTGGTGATGAACATCTTTGAGCCGTTCAGCACGAAATCATTACCATCGCGCCTTCCCATCGTGCGGATACCTTTGACATCTGAACCGACATCAGGCTCTGAGACAGCGACGGCCACGATTTTGTGACCCGCAATGACATCTGGCATGAAAGCTGCCCTTTGCGCATTCGAACCGGCATTGAACAAATGCACCGATGCCATATCGGTATGCACCAGCGCAGTGATAGCAAAGCCGGCATACGTCGAGCGCCCTAATTCTTCGGCCAGAACGGCCGTTGCGCGGGTGTCCATTTCGCTGCCCCCGTACTCCTTAGGATAACGGATGCCAAACAGTCCAAGCTCGCCCATTTTTCGCAGGATTTCACGCGGTACAAAGCCTTCCTTCTCCCATTGATCCGCAACGGGTTTCACATTTTCAGCGATAAACCGGCGGACCTGATCGCGCAGCATTTCATGCTCTTCAGTCAGAAATAGATGTTGGGTCATTCTTGAGGCTCCTTGGGGGTGAATTTGGCTAGAAGGGCGTATTTTTCGATACTGTCGCCTACGCGAAAATAGATTGTACTCAGTTCGCCGTCACATGGGGCATTGATTTTCTGCAAGAGCTTCATCGTTTCGATAATTATAATTGGATCTCCGACTTTGACCTGCGTACCGGTTTCTTTCAACACTTCGGCAACAACACCGGGCATTGGTGCCCTGATCTCATACGCACCACTGCCAGCATCGCTCGTTTTGCTGAGAAAAGCTTCCTCTCCATTTTCAACTCGGATAAGAAAACTGCCAGTTTCGTTGGAAACCTGAACCTCTGTACCATCATACAATATACTAACTTCGTGGCGCTGGCCGTTTTGTTCAAAGACCAGGCGATCATGGGTGAAAATGAGATGAGTGAATCTTTGTGGCCGTCTGTCCATCAACTGTACAGTTATGCCTTCAGAAGTCTCGTAAAGCTCCACTGGTTGCTCTTCTAGATGATAAACTGCCATGCCTCGCCGCCCACCGGGTGCTGCCGATCGCCATGCCCCGAGACTGTCCCAGGGGGTCGTATGGTCGGGGCGATCTGCGAGATAACGGGCCAGAACGGCAATGGCGCGTATTTTGTCCGTTACAGTGAAAGCTGGCCACCCGTTCGGGTAAAGCATGGTAATTGTTTCTATGCTGTGGAGACCCTTTGAAAATGGATCAGAGCGCATCAGGTCATTAAGAAAATTCAGGTTGGTTGTAATACCGCTGATCTGCATCTTGGTGAGACCTGAGGAAAGCTGTGCAAGCGCAGATGCGCGATCGTTCCCATGGGCTATGACCTTAGCTAGCATGGAGTCGTAATGGTGCGTTACTACAGATCCTGCCTCAACCCCGCTGTCCATTCGGCATGCCGTGGGGGCCGTAAAGGCTGCGATGTCCCCGGTTTCGGGACGATAACCATCAGCTGGATCTTCCGCAGCTACGCGCGCCTCAATCGCCCAACCGGTACAGGCGATATCTTCTTGCCGGAAAGACAGCGGTTCTCCAGCGGTTACGCGCAATTGACATTCGACAAGATCGATCCCGGTCACAGCTTCGGTCACTGGATGCTCCACTTGCAGGCGGGTGTTCATCTCAAGAAAGAAAAAGTCACCAGTATTCTCATCCAGCAGGTATTCCACCGTACCTGCATTTCGATAGCCGACGGAAGTGGCGAGCGTCACGGCACTTTCCAGGATTGCTTGGCGCAGTGGAGCTGGCAGGTTTGGTGCAGGCGCCTCTTCAATGATCTTTTGGTGATTGCGCTGCATCGAGCAATCACGCTCGAATAGATGCACTACATTGTCATGTGTATCGCCTAGAACCTGGACCTCGATATGTCGCGCCTTTTCAACGTAGCGTTCCAAAAGCACTGTAGGATCGCCAAAGCTTGCTTTGGCCTCTGAGCTGGCGTTTGCAAGTGCTACAGGCAGATCGGACGCCTTTTTAACTATTCGTATACCGCGCCCGCCACCGCCAGCGCTGGCCTTTATCAAAATGGGGAAGCCGATTTCATTTGCTTTCGCTGACATGATTTCATTGGATTGATCCTTACCATTGTAGCCAGGCACCACTGGCACACCTGCGGCAACGGCATGTTTCTTAGCCTCAATCTTCGAGCCCATGGTACGGATCAATTCTGCTGATGGCCCAACAAAGCGGAGACCCGCGGTCTTACAATCTGCTGCAAAATCTGCATTCTCAGACAGGAACCCATAGCCGGGGTGTACCGCATCCACACCAGCCTCTACCGCCGTTTCGATGATACGTTTTGCGTTAAGATAGCTTTGCACCGCCTCAGCAGGGCCGATATGAAAGGCAGTATCCGCCTCGCGTACATGTGGGGCATTACGGTCGGCATCAGAATAAACCGCTATTGTCCTGATGCCCATGGCTCGGGCCGTACGGATGATGCGCAGCGCGATTTCTGCGCGATTGGCAATAAGTATTGATTTTATATTCATCCGCCTGATCTCCAACTTGGCAGGCGTTTGGCCAGAAAACTGGCGATGCCTTCGCGTCCGTCTTCGGTTTCCCATGCGTCGGCTAAGGCTTCGGAAGTATACTCCTTTGATGCTTCGATATCATGTGCATCAACGAAAGCAATCAGTTTTTTTGTTGCTGCCACAGCGCTCAACGAGGCTTCGAGGTGAACAGTTACCTGCGCCTCTGTTGCGGTATCCAAACTGTCTGTAACTTGATCGACCAAACCAAGTATGCAAGCTTGTTCAGCTCCAAATAATTTTCCTGAGAGCATCACCGAACGTGACCGCGCCGCACCGATCCGCGCAATCACATACGGAGAAATATTTGCAGGGATTAGGCCAAGTCGCACTTCGGTCAGCCCGAAACGCGCCGCGCTGTCTGCCACCGTGACGTCACAGACTGAGACCATGCCCGCACCACCGCCATAAGTCGCTCCATTGATCCGGCCGATTAAGGGTTTGGGCAATTGGTCCAGTGCGTGCAGCATTTCGGCTAAAGCACGGCTTTCTGCAATACGGCCTTTGCGGTCCATCGCTAACGTATCCCGAAACCAGCTGAGATCACCGCCTGCGCAAAAGCTCTTGCCATTGCCAGTAAGAACTACGACCCGTACGTCATCGTCATCGGCCAGCTTCAATGCAACTGCATGTAATTCAGCAATCATCTTGCGGTTTAACGCATTGTGGCGTTCAGGCCGGTTCAGCGTGACTAAAGCGACGCCGCGCTTGTCTACATTTAAGGTTATTGCTTCATAGATCATATCGTACCCCCTCACATCCGAAAAACTGGGGTTAAACCGCCTGGTTCGGGTCTGCTCAACACAAGCGAGAGGCACAGACCAAGTATATCACGGGTTTGTTCAGGCAAAATCAGCCCATCATCCCAAAGTCGAGATGTGGCATAATACGGATCGCTTTGCTCGCGGTATTGCTTATGAGTTTTGGTTTTAATTTCATCCAGATCTGACTGTGTTGCTTTAGGTAGGCTTACATTATTCTGTCGTAGTTCCAGCAACACATTCGTGGCAATATCAGCTGACATGGTAGCCAGTTTTGCTGTTGGCCACGCAAACAGAAAATCCGGACGAAAACCCCGCCCACACATGCCGTAGTTTCCGGCGCCATACGATCCGCCGACAATTACGGTAAGGCGCGGCACCTGCGCAGTTGCCATCGCATAGACCATCTTGGCACTGTTTTTGGCAATACCACCGCGCTCGGCTTCCAAACCAACCATAAAACCGGTGATATTTTGCAAAAATAACAAAGGGATGCCACGCTGGTTACACATCGCAATGAAATGCGCGCCCTTGAGTGCGCTTTCGGATAAGAGCGGACCGTTGTTGCCCAAGACGCCAACGGTCATGCCGTGAATGCGTGCGGTGGCACAAACAAGTGTGGCACCCCAGTCGGGTTTAAACACTTGAAAGTCACCGCCATCCACTAGCCGTAAAAGTAGCTCTCGCACATCATAGGGTGTCTTGGCATCAGTATTAATTATGCCTCCTATCTCAGATGCTGAATGACGGGGAGGGTAAACTTTGGCGGCCACAACCGGTTTGCGCTCGACTTTCCCATCGCGCAACAAACGCCGCGCCAAGGCCAGCCCCTCATCTTCACTATAGACCAAATGGTCTGACACGCCGGAAACCGAAGTGTGCATTTCAGCCCCACCAAGTGCTTCGCCATCTATCTCTTCGTTGATCGCAACCTTGACGATTGATGGCCCGCCCAAATGTATCCGCGCATTTCCACGCACCATAATGACCTGATCGGACAAAGCAGGGATATAGGCCCCGCCCGCGGTGCAACCGCCAAAGACAACTGAAATTTGTGGTAGTCCTTGGGCTGACATTCGGCATTGCCGGTAAAACGCATTCCCGAAATGGTCTCGGTCTGGAAATACTCGGTCCTGCTCGGGCAGATAGGCCCCACCGCAATCCACCAGATAAAGGCATGGCAGTCGGTTCGCTTCGGCCACTTCCTGAGCTCGAGCGTGTTTCTTAACCGTTTCATGGAAAAAACTACCGCCCTTGACCGTCGCGTCATTGGCAATGATTGTAATAGGCTGGCCATGAACGATACCAATACCCGTCACAATTCCAGCGGCGTTCACATCGCCGCCATATTGGCCCCACGCAGCCAATGGCGACAATTCAAGAAATGCTGTGCCCGGATCAATTACTCGATCAATCCGATCGCGCGCAAGAAGCTTGCCACGCGCGTGATGCCGATCGCGCAACCGATCCGCTCCACCGCAAATGGCCTGAGCCATACGGTTGTGCAATTTGGCTGTAAGCGCATTTGTCGTCGTCTGGTTTGTGGTGAACTCCGCACTTTGAATTTCAACTTGGGTTTGGAAGCTGGTCATAGGTTACGCTCCCTAAGCATGCCATTTGCTAGGATATTTGTATAACGATCCGCCAGCTCAGAAATCTCTCCGAGCTTTGGGTCAAACCACTCAAGAGTGGCATTCAACGCGCCGATCAACATCAAGCGCAAACTTCGTGGATCTACATTAGCGTGCAAATGCCCAGCCTCTTTCAGTTCAATTAAAAACTTCTCCCATAGCGCTTCATAGGCGCGCCGAACATCAAGGTTGCTGAGCTGAATTTCCTCAGGAACCTGACGGAAAATACGAACGTTGGCAGAAGTGAAAGAACTGTTTTCCAAAAGTGCATGCAGATGCCCGGAAACAGCACGCCTTAGTTTATCAATCGCCAGAGTATCTTTGGGTGTGTCAGACAGGGCGTCAGCCACAGCTGCGTGGACCTTCTGAATACCAATGTTTAATACTTCTGTGAGGATTTGATCCTTGGATGTAAAATGATAATACAAGCTGCCCGCCTTCATCTCACAGTTCTCTGCGATTTTGCGCATCGAAACGCCCGCGTAGCCATGCTCGCAAAACAGAAGTGCGGCAGAGCTAAGAATCCTGTCGCGACTTTTGTCAGTTTGAGAAATTTCCGTCTGCATGTTTTACTCAAAAAATACTTCTAACAAACGTTAGGTAGATACATATTGGCTGTCAAATGGAAAATCCACATATAACGAACAGATTTCTCATATCAATTGCTTGAACTTCTGTACGTATTCAGTTAAAGTTACTTGTGGTCGGTCACCAGCCCACAGTAAAAAAAGGCCTAGTTAACTCATGATTGGGTACCTAAATGGCCGAGAAAACAAATATCATATCCGATGAATTGATATACATTTTTGATAAAAAGACTGGTGAGAAGTTTTTCAAACAATCTTCTATACAGTTCTGTCAGATAACTCATTTTTCAATAAAATCAGAGAAATCTGGCAAGACACTGTTGTTATCAGAGGATGGGATAAAACGTCGTTTTACTCAAACTCCTTGTACAGAACGTAAACAAAGAAAAGACATTTTAAGTTGGTTACACAAATTGCGATGAACACTTTGATTTTTGCGTTTTAAGGTTCATTGTCCTTAATTATGCGGCCCAAATTCCAAAGAATTACATTAATCATAGCTGATCAAGTCGATCGTAAAACTGTTGTGATACATGATAAAGATCGGAGTAGATTGGCATCATACGATCATAAAGTTCGCACCATGCAGGGTTCGGATTGATCTGCTCGCCCAACCGTACCATGTGAGAGCTGGCGGAACGAAGATCGGCGAATTTACCGGTAGCATGGGCCATTAAAATGGCGGCACCAACGACACCACATTCAAGTTCTTCTGGAACTACATATGGGGTATTGTAAAGACTTGCTTTTATCTCAAGCCAGAGCCTTGATTTTGCCCCCCCGGATGATGCAACAAAACGTTCTGGACGTCCGGCAGACCCTTGCAGCGCTTCCAATCTGGGGCGAACAGAAAAAGCCACCCCTTCCAAGATTGACCGATGGAGTTCAGCGAGGCCATGCCGACTCGTTAGGCCGAAGAATTGGGCTCTTGAATTTGGAGCGTTCGAGAATCTTTCACCGTTGAGGTACGGAAGAAAGAACAACGAGTTGGCCCCAGCTTCGGCTT
>DLZA01000193.1:0-2432 GCA_003447515.1 Paracoccaceae bacterium | reverse complement strand
TTTGCCGCAGCGTCCACTTCGTCATAGCTTCGCCGGTTTTCATGGAATGCTCGTCGTGCCCAACGCATTGCATCGCCGCCTGCATCTAGTAGGGTAAAGCTTCCCCAACTACCACTTGGCTCCAACAGGTTTGATACATTGGGATGGATAACCGGATTGTGGTGGATCAGTGTCATGATGGTTGAGGTGCCTGTCACATCAGAACCCATCCCAGCTTCGCAAGCTCCTGAGCCCAGCAATGCAGTTGGATAGTCTCCAGCTCCAACCAGTACGGGAATTCCAGCGGACAAGCCCAATCGATTTGCTGCCTTTTTTGTCAAGCCGCCAAGTATTTCGCTGGGGTTTTGGATGGGTGAGAGGAGATTTCTTGGAATTCCCGTAAGGGCAATTAGTTCGTCTGACCAATCCCTTGTAGATTGATTCATTAAGAAGCTGAGTGAGGCTTCCGTGTAGTCTTGCGCACACTTGCCCGTCAGTTGCAGGTTGATCCAGTCCTTAGGCATTAGCAGGCTTTCGGCTTTAGTAACTGCTTCTGGGTCATTTTCCATGAGCCACATTAGTTTTGAAGCTGGCCAAGCTGGAGACGGTAGGTTGGCGGCTAGGCGCAATGCATCGTCGGGTTGGATCAACTTATTGAGTTGGTCGGTCTGGGGTTGTGTGCGTTTGTCGTTCCATAGGGGGGCTGTTTCTCGTGTAAGGAGCCCGTTGGAATCCACAAGAACTGCGCCATGCATTTGGCCGCATGCGCAGATCGCCGCGACACGTGCTGGGGCGCCATCTACCTCGGCGAGTATTTGGTTGATCGTCTCGACTGTTCCCGCCCACCAATCTGCAGGGCGCTGTTCGGACCATCCATAACGTGGCACGATCTGCTCGTGTTCCTTGTGGCAGATTTTCAGAATTTTGCCATCGTGACTCACCAGTGCGGATCGAATTCCGCCGGTTCCAACATCAATTGCCAGGAAAAGATCTCTGACCATACTAGATGCCATCAACAGTCGTTGGGTTAAAGAAATACGCAGCTTGAATATCAATTGGGATCCAAGCAAGTGCGCCTTCTTCTTCCTTGAGCCTTGGTTTAACTTTTGTCATGATTTTTGACCATCAATCTTGCTGAGCAGCAGGAAAGCAGGCCAGGTAAAGATATGTTTTGTACGGTTACTCATAGATTTTTCCTAGATTAACAATGGCGTGCTCAATTATTTGGGTCAATGTATAAAAGTAGCATTACTACTATAATAATGGTAAATTTTAATAAAAGAGCGGAAGCTTTAACGAAATTGAAAATATAAGTAAAAATTATTGAATATGTACAAAAGTAATTTATTTTATCAATAAAAATAGGAGGTTAGCGTGATTCCCAACCCAACATCACATCGTATCGATCCCTTGAGTGGTGAACTAACAGGTGCCACGGGCCATTACACCAAGAAGCTTAGTGCTATGGTGGGTCTGTATGAAGATGAGGAAAGGTTTTCTCAGGCAGTAGAGCAGGGTGGAGACGCGATCATATATAAGGTGTCAGATGTTCGACCTAATGCAGTTCATGGAGATTTAATTTTTGGAACAACCTTCATGAAACCCGGTCGAATTGGGAATGAGTTTTTTATGACCCGTGGCCATATCCACGCCAAGGCAAACCGTCCTGAAACTTATTATGGTGAATCTGGGGAGGGTTTGATGTTGCTGGAGTCGCCTGAGGGAACAACTCGGGTTCTGGAAGTACTTCCACGACAGATGATCTATGTGCCGCCTTTTTGGATACACCGCTCTGTAAATATCGGTTCAGGGCCTCTTGTTTTGAGCTTTTGTTATCCCTCCGATTCTGGGCAGGATTATTCGATTATTGAAAGGTCTAGTGGAATGGCTAGTCGTATCGTAGCCGATGGATCCGGTTGGAAAGAGGTCCAAAATTTTTCATACCGCTCACGAAAACCTTCGGAAATTGCCCGTGTTTACGAAACAGGAAGCTACGAATAATGAGTTCTTTTGATCGAATTGAGCAATGTGGGTTTGTTTACGTGATTTTGATTGATACGGCGGCTGCTGAGCGCGCAGCTCAAATTCGGAGCGCCCAATGATCTACTCTCCGGCAACGCGTCCAACATTCTATTTTATTGGTGTGACGACTGGCCAGTCATCGATAATGAAAGTTTTTCCGGCTTGGGCTGAATATTTAGGATTGGGTGATGTCGAAATCAAAGGGATTGATTTCCCTGCGCACGATTTGCCTGAGAACTATCGTGAAGCGGTGAATTTCTTGAAGAATGATCTGTTCTCGTTGGGTGCGTTGGTGACGACACACAAATTAGATCTGTTTCAATCCTGCAAAGACATGTTTGATGTAATAGACCCTCACGCAACTTTGATGGCGGAAACCAGTTGTATTTCGAAACGGGATGGAAAGCTGATCTGCAACGCGAAGGATCCGA
>DLZA01000329.1 GCA_003447515.1 Paracoccaceae bacterium | reverse complement strand
TCCAGATCATAATGAGCGCCGATCTTGCTTACGCGACAAGAGTTGAAGAAACCATGCCGACAGTAGAACGATCAGTAAATACAAAACGGATCGCGCCGCTGCTGGTCCATAGTCAAAAGCAGCGATATCCTCACCCAGCTCCAAGGACAGAAAAGATGTAGCATCGTCAGGGCCTCCAGCGTTGATCCCAAATGCTTCAGTATAGATCATCATACTGTCCATAACCCGCAGAATTAGTGCCATAGTAAGCACCCCATACAATTTGGGCAGTTGTATATATCGAAAAACGGCCCAGGTTCTTGCGCCATCTATTTTAGCAGCGAGATAGTAAGTCTCCGGGATGATAGATAAGCTTGAATGTGCAAGGATAGAGACAAGCCCAACCCAATGCCACGTATCCATTGCAATGATCAGGATCCAAGTGTGAAACGCTCTAAACTTGTAGTCAAAATTCCAGCCGACTAATTTAAATATTTGGCCCAATAAACCATAGTCCGCGTTGACAAACCCAAGCCAAATGCCAGGAATCATGTTCCAGGGGACTACCAGAGGAAGCGCCAAAATTATTAACATCATACCTTTTGCAAATGTATTTCGCGGGATCAAAAGTGCTATGGCTACGCCCAGTGGGAACTGAATAACCAACACAAGGGTTGTAAAAAGCAAACTACGCAAAAGCGCTTCATAAAATTCGGGTGCACCAACAAGAGCAGCGTACCATTCTGCGCCTACCCAAAACCGACTATCCAATGTGAAAATGTCAAAGAATGAATAATTGATCACTGCAATAAGCGGCACTAGCCCCACTAAAAACAAAAGTGATACCGCCGGGAAAACAAGCCACCAAGCTGTATTTCGGTGTTGTTTAATCACAGCTCCATTCCCTCGATGCCTCGCTGGCATGTGACACCCTCATGAACACACCTTCCACCAATTTGTATCAACTGCGCTAGCACCATCTGCGTGGATTCAGACGCATCCAATGATCCACCTCCCACAAGCAAGCGGTCAAGGTTAGCGAAATACATTTACACCAGTCTTCGCTAATTGAAATATAACTGAACTTACACTCGACGCTGGGCCAAGCGTGGCAACGATCTTGGTATTTCTATGAGCATTGGTCAAAAAGCTTCTCCTAATGAGCTTCTCGAAGAACCTGCGTAAGTTCATTCGCATCTAAGTTTACGCAATTTTTTAGTGACGAAGAGGCCATAACTGCACTCTGTGCTAAGGACTCCATTTGGTCTGTACGTACGCCCCAGTGTGATAAACGCGGCAAATCTTGCGCATCAACCCAACGGTCGAATCCAGAACAGGGATCAACCGGATCAGTTGGTTCGAACACCTGGGCGATTGCATTTTGGCAAAACTCAATATCCGATTGAATTCGGACAGTGCAAAACGGCGATTTAATGTTGGCGCGCATCACCGGGGTCAATAAGCGACCACACAATGCGCCATGTGGACCCGAACACGCTCCACCTAAAACTGAGGCAAGGCCATGCGCCGCACCTAACCCACCGTTAGCAAGAGCTAATCCACTTGAAAGGCTTCCAAATGCAAGTTGAGACCACGCGCCAGCATGGCCACTCTCAAGTACATCACGCAACGCCATAAGTGTTGATTTAATCGCAGGACCAGAAAATGCTTGCGTTAAAGGGGAAGAGTAAGCGGAGGTGTAGGCCTCAATATTTTGAACAACCGCATCAAGCCCAGAATACAATACAACTGACTTTGGCGCAGATAGCATAAGGGTGGGATCAACAAGCGCCACATCTGGCTGCAAGGCTGGTCCGCGCAAACTTATTTTGGCAAAGCTATTCAACGCTCCCAAAACAGCGTTCGATGTGACCTCTGCACCGGTGCCTGCGGTTGTAGGCAATACAATCAACGGTACACAATCTTCCGCACTATGGGTCAGAGCAAAGTCATCATCCGTCAATGCCCCCCCTTTTTGCAAGGCAACACGCAATGCTTTACCGGTATCAATTACGGAGCCTCCTCCACAAACGACAATACAGTCGCATCGATCTACGCTGCACGCGTCATTTACTGTTCGGATGGTCGGTTCACTGTCACAAACAACAGTTTTAACTTTAACGCCTGCGTCGGTAAGCAAAGCACGCACAGGTGCCGATGTTTTGTCTGAAACACCTTTAACCAGTAAAACTGACTTCGCACACTTTGGCAAAACATCCAAAAGTTTACGGTGAACTCCTGCCCCAAAATGCACCTGTGTTTTGCAAGAAAAAGAAAATTCATTCATTGTTTCAATACTCCAGTGTAGCGTTGACAGCGCGTTGCCAATTGGCAAATTTCTTTCCCCGCTCTTCTTCTGCCATCTGCGATTGAAACTGGAGATCAAGCTCCCACTGATCCGCGAACTCGGCTTGGCCAGCCATCACACCAACCTTCATACCAGCCAGCCACGCAACACCAAGTGCAGTAGTTTCAAGCACTTTGGGCCGATCGACAGGAGCATCCGTAATATCTGCAAGAAACTGCATCGCCCAATTGGATGCACTCATCCCACCGTCTACTCGCAGAACGCTCGATGCTGGATTTTGTGTCCAATCAGCGCGCATGGCATCTAACAAATCTCGAGTTTGATAGCCGACACTCTCTAGAGCTGCACGTGCCAGTTCGTTTGGGCCGGAATTGCGGGTTAGACCAAACACCGCACCTCTACATTCAGGATTCCAATAGGGCGCACCAAGACCCGTAAAGGCAGGTACAATAACAACTGATTGCGTGTCATCAGAAGTTTCTGCAAGCGGCTGCGTTTCAGATGCTTCGCGGATAATTTTGAGACCATCACGGAGCCATTGCACGACTGCGCCTGCGATAAAGATAGATCCCTCAAGCGCATATGTTGGCTTGCCATCAAGTTGATAGGCAATTGTTGTCAAGAGACGGTTTTGAGATTTCACAGGAATCTCGCCAGTATTAAGTAGCGCAAAACAACCAGTTCCGTAGGTGGATTTCATCATACCGGGATCAAAACAAGCCTGTCCAATTGTCGCTGCTTGCTGATCACCAGCCACGCCACAAATAGGGATGGACCGACCGAACAAATCAGGCCGACTATTACCAAACTCTGCGGCACTATCCTTGACCTCCGGCAGCATGTTCAATGGAATATCGAACAAGTTGCAAATCGTCTGGCTCCAACGGCCTTTGCGAATGTCATACAGCATGGTGCGCGCAGCATTGGTCGCGTCCGTTACGTGAGACTTGCCACCAGTCAGTTTCCAGATCAGAAACGTATCGACAGTACCAAAAAGAAAATCACCATTGACCGCCCTCGCCCGTGCGCCGTCAACATGATCTAAAATCCACTTCAGCTTAGTCGCGGAAAAATACGGGTCAACTAACAATCCTGTACGCTCAGCGAACATTCCAGAATGTCCAGCGTCTCGCAATTCTTTACAAAATTTGGCCGTGCGACGGTCTTGCCAAACAATTGCGTTGTGAATGGGTTCTCCAGTGTGACGATCCCAAACGATAGTAGTTTCGCGCTGATTTGTTATCCCAATCGACACAACATCAGAAATATTGATATTGGCGCGTTCAATCACCTCGCGGCATGTGCCTGCGGTAGTACCCCATAAATCATTTGGGTCATGCTCAATCCAACCTGACTGAGGGAAAATTTGGGGAAATTCTTCTTGCGCTTGAGCAACGATGGTCAGTTTTTCATCAAACACGATTGCACGAGTGGAAGTGGTGCCTTGATCTATTGCGAGTACGTATTTCATGTTTGGTCTCATTTGGCCGAAAAAAAGGAACAGCGGGTCAAAACGCTGTGCGAATATGCCGCCAAGGGCACTTTTCGAAAAGTTTCTGTAAATGTGGGGCGCATGAGCGCCCCACTTTCAAGGATAGTTCCCTTAGTTCCAGGACTTAATCAGCTCATCATAAGCGATAGTCTTTGGTTCTTCATCTTCGTTTGCAAGCTTGGCGTATGGTGCACCTGGCTGAGCGAACCAGTGATCAGCACTCATCTCATCGTTGAGTTTTGGACCCAGGTTACCCTGGACACCTGCTCGCTCAAGACGGGATAGTACTTTTTCCTGATCTGCACAGAGTGCATCAAGAGCCTCTTGTGGCGTTTTCGCACCAGACATTGCGTCTCCAATGTTCTGCCACCAAAGCTGAGCCAGCTTTGGATAGTCAGGAACGTTTGTGCCTGTTGGCGACCACTGAACGCGAGCTGGCGAGCGGTAGAATTCGACCAGACCACCAAGACGTGGTGCGCGCTCTGTGAAGTGCTCAGAGTCAATGGTGGACTCGCGGATGAAGGTTAGACCAACGTCAGACTTCTTTAGGTCAACTGTTTTTGACACAACAAACTGGGCATAGAGCCAAGCTGCTTGAGCACGATCAACAGGTGTTGATTCCATCAATGTCCAGGAACCCGCGTCTTGGTAACCGATCTTCTGGCCATCTTTCCAATATGCGCCATGTGGCGATGGAGCCATACGCCATTTTGGCGTACCGTCCGCATTCATGACGGGGAGATCAGGCTTTACTGTGGCAGCCGTAAAGGCTGTGTACCAGAACATCTGCTGAGCAACGTTGCCTTGTGCAGGGATTGGACCAGCTTCGCCGAAAGTCATACCAGCAGCAGCAGGTGGGGAATACTTACCGAGCCACTCAATTGCTTTCGTTACCGCATAAACAGCCGCAGGTGCATTTGTTGCGCCACCTCGTGCCACGCAAGAACCAGTAGGCTGAGAGTTCTCGTTTACACGGATACCCCATTCATCAACCGGCAGACCATTTGGCTCACCAACGTCTCCCATACCCGCCATGGACATCCACGCGTCAGTATAGCGCCAACCCAAAGAAGGGTCTTTCTTACCATAGTCCATATTGCCAAAGACTTCGCCCTCGACGCCCAAACGCGACAGATCGCGGCCAGTGAAAAACTCAGCAATGTCTTCGTATGCGGACCAGTTCACCGGAACACCGAGGTCATAGCCAAACTTTGCCTTAAAGTCAGCTTTGTTCTGTTCATCGTTGAACCAATCGTACCGGAACCAGTACAAGTTTGCGAACTGCTGCGTCGGAAGCTGATAGAGCTTTCCATCGGGGCCAGTCGTGAATGACGTACCAATGAAATCTTCAACATCAAGCGTAGGCAAAGTAACATCTGCGCCTTCGCCAGCCATCCAGTCAGTCAAGTTGCGTACTTGCTTGTAGCGCCAGTGCGTACCGATTAGGTCGGAGTCATTGACGTAGGCGTCATAAATATTTTCGCCGGACTGCATCTGTGTTTGCAGCTTTTCGACAACGTCACCTTCACCGATCAAGTCGTGTGTGACCTTGATGCCAGTGATTGCTTCAAAGGCTGGTGCCAAAACATTTGCTTCATACTCATGCGTCGCAATTGTTTCTGAAACTACTTTGATTTCCATCCCTTGGTAAGGTGCAGATGCATCCACAAAGAACTTCATCTCAGCTTCTTGATCAGCGCGGGACAGTGTCGATACACCGGCAATTTCACTGTCTAGGAATGCTTTAGCGGCATCCATGTCAGCGAGTGCTGGTGACGCCAGTACTCCAAGCGCTAGCACAATGGCTGAGCTTGATTTTAACGAAATAGTCATCATTTCCTCCCTTACGGAAATTGTTGCAGTTTATGGCGCGTGCCGGAATTGTTAATCTCGGCGCGTGCCTTTCCTCCTCCTCATACCCAACGGAAAACCGATACAGCATAAGCAAGACAGACAATCAGTGCATATGGTTGATTCGCACCGACCACTCCCAACCAGGCCAGATTGATAAAGGCCGAGCCGAGAAGTGTGATAAAGAGACGATCTCCACGTGTCGTCTCTGTCCTAAGGATCCCCATACGAGGTGCCTCTGGAAACTTGATCGCGAGCACAGTGAACACTGTCAGTGTGCATGCGATAATAATGAAAAATATTGCCGTGGGCGTAGTCCAAGCCATCCATTCCATTTTTCTATCCTTCCTGAAATTCGCGTAGTTAAACGCGGCCCAGGGCAAAACCCTTAGCGATGTAGTTTCGGACAAAGTAGATCACCAAGGCTCCGGGAATGATCGTCAGAACCCCCGCAGCGGCCAGAACACCCCAGTCTATCCCAGCAGCCCCTTGAGTCCTGGTCATGATCGCCGAGATTGGCTTGGCATCTACAGACGTAAGCGTACGTGTCAGCAGTAACTCCACCCATGAAAACATGAAGCAAAAGAACGCTGTGACGCCGATACCGGAAGCAATCAGAGGCATGAAAATCTTCACGAAAAACCTGCCAAAGCTATAGCCATCAATGTAAGCTGTCTCGTCAATTTCTTTGGGCACGCCGCGCATGAAGCCTTCAAGGATCCAGACCGCCAGTGGTACGTTGAACAAGCAGT
Organism: Paracoccaceae bacterium; assembly: GCA_003447515.1. Taxonomy (GTDB): domain Bacteria; phylum Pseudomonadota; class Alphaproteobacteria; order Rhodobacterales; family Rhodobacteraceae; genus Amylibacter. The sequence goes on along the minus strand of DLZA01000329.1, from coordinate 1,795 downwards.
GAGCCAAGGCAACCGCGATGTGCTTGTCGAATAGACCAACTGATGAGTACAATTGAAAGAACGGCAGCGCGAACACAGCGGGTGGTGCCATACGGTTGGTGAGCAACCAGAAAAATAGGTGCTTATCGCCCATAAAGTGATAGCGGCTAAACGCATAGGCCGCAGGCAGAGCAACGGTCAGACTTATAACCGTATTCATCACAACATAAATAATCGAGTTGATGTAGCCTGAATACCACGACCGATCTGTTAAGATCTTAATGTAGTTATCAAACGTCAGGTTACGGGGCCATAAGGTAAACTCGTTCAAAACCTCGGTACTGGTCTTGAGGCTCATATTCAGCAGCCAATAGATCGGCAGCATCAAGAACAAAAGGTAAAGCGTCATCACGATGACAGAGCCTTTAATCTTGATCCGATTGGCGGGAGCGGCCGCGATGACCGGATTTGAGTTTGCGGTTGCATCAGACATAAATCATCCACCCTTCTTATCGAGGTTAGTCATCACAGTGTAGAACACGTAAGAGATGAGCAGAATTACAAGATAATACATGATCGAGAACGCGGCCGCCGGTCCAAGGTCGAACTGCCCCAAAGCCATCTTCACAAGATCAATTGACAGCAATGTTGTGGCGTTACCGGGACCACCACCTGTGACAACAAACGGTTCAGTATAGATCATAAAACTATCCATAAACCGCAGCAGGATTGCGATCATCAAAACACCCATCATCTTCGGTAGCTCGATGTAACGGAAGATAGCCCAACGGGACGCTTGGTCGATTTTAGCCGCTTGATAATAAGCATCTGGGATAGACTTGAGCCCGGCAAAGGCAAGCAGTGCTACCAGAGAAGTCCAGTGCCAAACGTCCATCACAATAATCGTCACCCACGCAGCAAAGGTATTTTGCGTGTAGTTGTAGGAAATGCCAAGTGCATCCAGCGTGTATCCCAACAGTCCAATATCAACGCGACCAAAAATCTGCCAGATCGTGCCCACAACGTTCCATGGGATTAGCAAAGGCAAAGACATCATGACGAGACAAAAGCTGGACCAAATACCACTCTTCGGCATGTTCAAGGCGATGAATACGCCAAGTGGCACTTGGATCACCAAAATGATCGCAGAGAACATCAACTGGCGCCCAAGCGCGTCCCACATCCGCTCAGAGCGAAGCATTTCCTCAAACCATTCAAGGCCAGCCCAAAAGAACTGGTTTTTACCAAAGGTGTCCTGAACTGAGTAGTTCACAACTGTCATCAAAGGGATCACAGCGGAGAATGCAACGAGCAACAAAACTGGTAAGATTAGGAACCACGCCTTTTGGTTAACTGTCTTTTCCATCAGGCCACCTCTCCTGCTTCGAGCCAGTCGTTGACATAAACATTCACGTGCTGGGGATCGAACGTTACGCGATTCATGTCTGGAGAGACTTCCACACCCTCACCAGCTAAAATATTGATCTCATTTCCAAAAAGATCTGCGCGTACAATCTTGTGCCGACCAACGTCTTCGACACGTCGAACATTCACCGGTAAGCCATCGCCTTCTGTCAGTGATACAAATTCTGGGCGCACGCCTATCTCGACTTTGCCATTAAGGTCTTTGTAACCGCGGTTCAGCGCCAAAGACGTACCGTGTACGTTTGCAACCTTGCCCGTGATGTCCGCTGAAATGACATTCATGCCGGGCGACCCGATAAAGTAGCCAACGAACGTATGCTGGGGCCGTTCAAATAATTCCTGCGGCGTTCCAATCTGCACAACGCGGCCATCATACATGACCGCCACCTTA
>DLZA01000328.1 GCA_003447515.1 Paracoccaceae bacterium | reverse complement strand
CACTTTCAGGGGGCTATTCCAGACCGGATCAGTTGGTCTTGGTGTTGCTATCACGTCTTTTGCTTCACTTATCTAGGATTATGCACAGGCCAGAAGCTGGGGACAAAAATTGGAACTTGGTCAGCCGTTGATCTCGCACTCGAGAGTGGCATAAGTGGCAGAAAACAATGAGATAAATATAGCAAAAATAAAAGCCTTAGAAAAGTCAGACATATGTCATATGATCTTTATTTCAGCGATTCGCTAGCAGTTTAAGAGCCGTCCTACCTGCCAGGTCGAATCCAGAAAAGAACAAAGCTGGGGATAATCCTGTGAGAGCTGCTGACTATCTGTCGCCAATATTGACCAAGAGCCGCACAGAAGAAGTGCTTGATGCTTTGGTTGGTATGATTGAGGCCGCTGATTTGAAAGTCGGTGATAAGATCCCTGCGGAAACTGAACTTTGCGAACAGCTTGGTGTTGGGCGCACAACCATTCGCGAAGCACTTAACCGATGGGAAGGACTAGGTCTGGTTCGACGCCGCCGAGGCTCAGGCACATTTTTGATAGCACATATCAGACCTTCCAAAGGGCTGATCCCAACGAAAACTAAACTCGAGGGTGAAGGCTTGTTGAGGCTAGTCGACATTCGTCGGACGCTGGAAATTGAATCTGTTCAACGCGCGGCTCGCTACGCGACCAAACAACAAAAAGAAATCATCATAGCTGCCTACAAGAAAATTATCAAATTAGTAGAGAAAGACCGCCCGTGGATGGAAGCGGATCGCGAGTTTCATGATGCGATACATCTGGCGAGTGGGAATCCACTCTATGGGCAGATCTTGGCTGAGTTGGATGACGCATTCCATGCTTCGAAATTCAAAGGTTCGCCGTTTGACAATCCAAAGTTTGGTCATCGCTCTGTGACCCTACATGCGCACTTGCGTGACGCAATCGTCGAAGAGAGTCCGGCGAAGGCTAAAGCTGCAATTTGCGGAATACTAGACAAAGTTGAGGAGGAAATCCGCGAACTAACCGGCGCAAATTAGAAACGAACATAAACCATCTAAAAATAAAAACCCGAAGGAGGAGACGATGATTTTTATTAAAAACTTTGCTGCTGCATTCGCAGTTGGTATAATAGCGTTGACGGGAGCCGCTGTAGCGGAAACCACCGTCTATGGTACGCACGATTCAACGAGCGGTAGCTACGTTGACTATATGAAAACAGTTTACGCGCGTGCGGGCAAGCCAGAGGTCATGTCAATCTCGCTAACGTCATTTGACAAAGAGTTTGAACTTCATGGCTTGGCCGCTGAAAGTTGGTCCCAATCTGATGATGGTCTGACATGGACGTTTAAGCTTCGCGATGGCCTGCTTTGGAGCGACGGCACGCCTCTTACTGCACATGACTATGTGTTTGCACTTAAGCGCGCGGCAACTACAGGCTATGACTTTGCTTGGTATTGGGGCTTTGCCGGTGGATTGAAAAACTGGAGCCCTGTAACGTCTGGCAAAATGGATGTTGACGAAGTCGGCATTCGTGCGGTTGACGACACCACTCTCGAAGTCGAAACTGAAACTGTTAAACCATACCTACCAAGCGTTGTATCGCTTTGGTATCCTGTTCCAAAGCACGTGTGGGATATTCACGGTGATGAGTATGCAGCTAACGTTGATACAATGGTCACATCGGGACCATTCGTTCTTGAAAGCTGGGAAAAATCAAACAACAAAATGGTTTTGACCAAGAGCCCAACATACAACGCACCTTGGCCTGCTATGATTGACCGTCTTGTGCTTGATCCAACACTTGGACCAGCAGAAGTTGGTTTCCCTGGCTACCTTGCTGGTGATGCCGATATGACATCGCTCAACGCGGGGCAGATTCCTTACGCAGAGGCTCGCTTCCCTGAGCAAGTCCGTCGTAATGCGATCTTTGCGATTTCTTACCTTTCGTTTGATCTCGAAGCGGCTCCGTTCGACAATCTAGACGTTCGTACAGCCTTTTGGTACGCAATTGACCGCGAAGAAATGACCGGAACAGTTCTCAAGAACTTGGCCATTCCTGCGCGTTCTCTTCTTGCTCCCGGGTTCCCCGGATACAACGAAGAGCTAACCAAACACGCTGTTTTTGATCCTGAAAAGGCGCGTGAGCACCTCACCGCTGCGGGTTATCCAAATGGTGACGGATTCCCAGAAATCGAAATCTGGTATCGTGATCAGGGCGGCTACAACGGAGCAATCACTCCGCCAATGCTTCAGTATCTACAAGCGGAATTCAAAGAGCACCTGAATATCGACATGGCTATCAAAGTTATGCCAATCAGCGATTGGATGGATGCACTTTTGAATGACAAGAACGGCTTGTTCCTTGCCCCTTATGAGTTCGATTATCTTGATCCAAGCAACTTCTATGGCATCTTTTATAATGGCGGTCGTCATGGCCACCATTTAGCGTCGTACGATGAGTTGGTTGCTCAAGCTGACTCAGATTCAAGCTGGGAAAAGCGTCTAGAGCTTTATGAAGCCGCTGAGATGGAACTGATCAACAATGTGTCCATCGTACCTTTGATGCACCCAATCACAACATCACTGGTCAGCAATGACCTAAAAGGTGACGGAACAACTACCAACAGCCTTGGTTTTGCTCCGCTAGAGAACCGCGTTCACTACTTCTACACACATATCGAGAAGTAAATCGCTATGTCTCACCGCCTTTTCCCTGTTGGGGGCGGTGAGATAATTTTTTACTGATTTTTAAGGGCTATTCCCAAATGCAACTCGTAGACATCAAAGACCTTCGCGTTAGTTTTCGGCACCACGATGGTGTTGTGAGCGCAGTACGCGGTGTAACCCTGGGTCTATCTAAGGGCGAAAGCCTCGGCATAGTGGGAGAGTCTGGTTCAGGTAAATCCGTTACATTCTTGGCGTTGATGCGTCTGCTGCAGGCCCCGGCCGCGACGATTGAAGCTGACAAACTCGAGCTTGATGGTAGTGACCTTCTAAATGCCGATGCAAAGGCTCTATCTGACATTCGGGGAAGTTTGGTCTCGATGGTCTTTCAGGACCCGATGACTTCGTTTGATCCACTCTTTACCATTGGTTATCAGATTTCAGAGACCATTCAAACTCACGGAAATACGGGTAAGAAAGCCGCTTTGGCCCAAGCAAGAGAATTGCTTGCCAAGGTCGAAATCAAGCACCCTGACCGCGTGTTGAAACAATACCCACATCAACTATCCGGCGGAATGCTCCAGCGTGCCATGATCGCTATGGCCTTATCATGTGAGCCCCGGTTATTGATCGCGGATGAACCGACAACCGCTCTTGATGTGACGGTTCAAGCACAAATTCTACAGCTCATTACCGATCTTCAACAAGAAACCGGAATGAGTCTGATAATAATCACCCACGACCTTGGTGTGATTGCCGAAACGGTTGACCGCGTTGTGGTTATGTACGGTGGTAAAGTAATGGAGATAGGCGACACCCGAGAAATCTTCGAGGATCCACTTAACCCTTATACCAAGGCACTCATTGAGAGTATACCCGGTCGCGAAGCGGGGAAACGTAAATTAATTGAAATTCCTGGTTCCTCACCAAACGCACTTTCACCGCCCTCCGGCTGTCCCTTTCATCCAAGATGCAAACTGGCGGATGATAAATGCGCATCAGACGCTCCCAACCTTTCAACATTCGGTAAAAACAGATCAGCTGCATGTTGGAAAGTAGTACAATGAGCCCGGTTCTAGAACTCAGAAATCTGCGCAAATCATTTGGTATGGGTAGTGGTTTCGCCAACTTTTTTGGTGGGGCACCGCAGCAGGTTGTCGCAGTCGACGGCGTTAGCCTCAATGTGATGCCTCGCAAAGTTTTGGGTCTCGTTGGGGAATCTGGCTCCGGAAAGTCGACATGCGGTCTCATGGCGATGCGATTGCTTGATGTTACATCTGGCGAAATCATCGTTAACGGAACTGATATAACGCGCTTGGAGCCTGCTGTGTTGAAACCGCTGCGAAAACAGATGCAGATTGTGTTTCAAGATAGTTACTCATCACTTGACCCGATGATGACGCTCTCTCAAATTGTTGCAGAACCATTCGTGATCCATGGCATGTACACGATCCAAGAGCGCAACGAGATCGTCGGTGATCTTTTCGAAAAAGTTGGTCTGGATCGAAGCTATCGTAGTCGATACCCACACGAACTTTCTGGTGGTCAACGCCAGCGTATTTCGATCGCGCGCGCCCTTGCGCTAAAACCCGATATCCTTGTGGCCGACGAACCAACTTCCGCTCTTGATGTTTCGGTCAAGGCTCAAGTGATTAACCTTATGCACGACTTGCAGGAAGAGATGGGGCTTTCAATTCTTTTCATAAGTCACGAACTAAACGTCATCCGTTCACTTGCCGATGAAATTGCCGTCATGCATAATGGACGCATTGTTGAACAGGCCCCAACTGAAACAATTTTCAAAGACGCTCAGCACCCGTATACGAAGTCACTTCTGAATGCGATTCCGTCTCTGGATGCGCGCAAACGAGTGCGAAGGTCCTTCATGACTGCCGAAGAGATTACCGCAAATATACCAAAAGTTTCGCAAGCAGACATCACTACGACCGCGAATGTGTCAACGACCGGTCCACAACTTGTCAATGTTTCTGAGGACCACAAAGTCGAAGCGATCGTAGAAGGTTAGGAGAGGTTAATGATAGGATATGTTCTTCGACGACTAATGTCGATCTGCGTTACTTTCTTCGTAGTATCAGTGCTTCTCTTTGTCATGATGCATGCAATTCCGGGTGGACCCTTTGACGCCGTTGAGATGCCACTTCATGATGCCGTCAAAGCCAAAATAATGGCACGCTATGGATTAGATCAGCCGCTTTACGTTCAATACCTGAAATACATGTGGGGTGTATTGCACTTTGATTTTGGCATACCCTACCAAAGCCCCGGGGAAACCGTGCTTGAGTTGTTGGGTCGGGCGTGGATTCCAAGCCTCGTTCTTGGTGGAGCTGGGGTTCTCATCGGTGCACCACTTGGTATCGCACTAGGACTTGTTGCCGCCTTGCACCGCAACAGCTGGGTCGACTATGTCGCGTCCGTGATCTCAACACTTGGTCTGACGGTTCCAGTATTTGTGACAAGCATGCTTTTGATCCTCGTCTTTGCTGTTTGGCTTAATTGGCTCCCAGCAAGTGGATGGGGTGAGCCAAAAAAGTGGATACTGCCGATCGTTGCATATGCTGCGATCCCAATGGCGACCTACGCGCGTTACACTCGTTCAGCGATGCTGGACACACTCAACAAACCGTTTGTAACCGTGTTGCGCGCAAAAGGGCTACCTGAGCGCAAAATCATCTTCCAACACGTGTTGAGAAACTCAGCCATTCCGATGGTCACTGTCTTTTTGCCGATGTTCATTGGGACAGCAACGGGAAGTATTTTTGTGGAGGCGATGTTTCGGGTTCCGGGTCTGGGTGCCTACTTCGTCTCTAGTATTGAAACGCGCGACTATCCTTTGGAAATGGCGCTGGTTTTGATGATAACAGTCATGTTCTGCTTGGCATATTTTCTTGCTGACATTGCCTATGCACTCCTTAATCCGCGCATTCGGCTGGGGGGAAGATCGTCCAAATGACCCAAGAATCTAGTGCAATCAAATCAGCTAAACCGATTGAAAGCATAGACAATATGCTCGCGCCTCGAAACCCAATGTACTATGCGTGGCGTCGGTTTATTGCCAACAGGGCCGCCATTGCTTCAGGCTCGGTTTTGTCATTGATAATCTTGATGGCGATTCTTGCGCCGTTGATTACGCCGACAAGCTATGAGGAACAGAAGTTTCTCACCGAAAACCTCGCTTTTCCTTCAGCCAGCCATTGGTTCGGCGTCGACGATTTGGGCCGGGATTTCTACACCAGAATTGTGTATGGTGCGCGCATTTCACTTAGTATCGGGTTTGTTGCAGCGGCTTTTAGCGTTGTCATTGGCTTGCCTTTAGGGGCGGTGGCTGGATACTACGGTGGGACTGCAGATTGGCTCATCATGCGTATCATAGAAATTTTCAGCGTAGTTCCACCACTTTTGGCAGCACTGCTGCTGGCCGCACTGGCGGGTGGTGGCTTTGGCAATATTGTGCTGATAGCCGCGCTTTTTGGCTGGGTTCAGGTCTGCCTTTTGGTGCGTGGCCAAGTTATGGCATTTCGCAATCGAGAATTCATACGGGCGTCGCAAGCGCTCGGAGCATCGCCATTGTTTGTGATTTTCAGACACCTTATCCCAAATTCAATTTCTCCCGTCATCGTTGGGTTCGTACAAGCAATACCACTAGCGATGATGCTGGAAGCGGGTTTGAGCTTTCTGGGCGTTGGCATAGCGCCGCCGACACCAAGCTGGGGTCAAATGATAAACATTGGCATTAACTTCATGTTCTTTTATTGGCACCTTGCTTTATTTCCAACAATGGCTCTGGCGGTAACGGTTTTGACGACAACATTGTTTGGTGACGGGCTTCGCGATGCTCTTGATCCCACGTTGAAAGGGTAATTTTAGTGACTGAAAATCTCCGGGAGTTGTTCCACCTTCAAGAAGGATTGGTCTTCCTAAACCATGGATCGTTTGGAGCGTGTCCGAAACCCGTATTTAAGACCTATCAAGACTGGCAATTGACGCTCGAGAATCAACCAGTAGCGTTTTTGGATCAAGAACGCGGACTCCTAGATAATATGAAAGCGGCCCGGGTTGCAGTGGCCAAAGAGCTAGGGGCGAACGAGCAGGATATTGTTGGCGTGGAAAATGCGACTGCTGGTCTCAATGCGATTGCACGGTCTCAGGAATTAAAGCCCGGCGACGAAATTCTGACGAGCAACCACGAATATAACGCGCTTGAGAACACATGGAGATTTGTTGCGGATCGGACTGGCGCCAAAATCGTGGTCGCCGATATAGCTATTCCGCTACGGTCCGAAGATCAGTTTACGTCATCGATTTTGAAAAAGATGACAGAAAATACCAAGGTGCTATTCCTTAGTCACATCACCTCTCCAACCTCACTCGTTTTCCCAATTGAAAACGTCGTGAAGGAAGCCCGCAATCGTGGAATTATTACTGTGATCGACGGGGCTCATGCACCTGGACTGATCCATTTGAAACTCAATGAACTGAACGCTGATTTCTATTCTGGAAACTGCCACAAATGGATGATGGCACCTAAAGGATCGGCGTTCCTGTGGGCTCACAAAGACGTTCAGCATACTTTGGAACCAACCGTCATCAGCCACGGTTGGGTGCCTCAAAACGGGAACAAAAAACAGCTTGGCGCATTCGGAGACAGCCGCTTTATCGATTGCTTTGAGGTGCAAGGAACACGTGATCCAGCAGCGTGGTTTACCGTTCCCGCGGCGATTGAGTTTAAACAATTGCACAATTGGGAAAAAGTAAAGCGAAGAAGTTCTGAATTAGCTATGGCAACAGCTGTCACTATTTCCAAATTAACAAAAATCCCACTTTTTGCATCACATGAGTTCCTAGCGCCGCAACTTGTATCAATCCCTCTACCTGATTGTGACGTGGATGAATTGAAAAACCGCTTGCTCTCTGAGTATGACATCGAGATTCCGGTTTTTCGTTGGGCTGATATTTGCATCGTTCGTTTGTCTATCCAAGGCTACAATACCCAACAAGAAGCCGATGCGCTGGTTAACGCTATCTCAGAGATATTGGGATTGAGGTAGTCAGGTCAACGTTCGCAGGCGCATCTCGACGATATCAGAAGCACCAAACATCTTTTTGGCGGTGCAAGATCGACCTCTTGAACTTTTGTCGTCGGCTTTACTATAGGCTAACGTCGCGGCCTTCAAACGCCGTTCATACTCAGTGGTTTCTTTGGGTTTGTCCGCTAGAATCTCACGTAACTGTTCTTGCTCACGGTAGTCGTA
>DLZA01000026.1 GCA_003447515.1 Paracoccaceae bacterium | reverse complement strand
TACAATGTGACGAGAATTTTGTAGTGACTTAGCAACAAGTCAGGTTGAACACTTTTTAGTTCACCGATTGATTCTAAGGAACGATTGACTTCGCTAATGGGCAGCGTTTTTACTTGGCTGAAACGTTGAGGGTGGGCCACATCGTGTTGTTTGCAACTAAACCAGGCGTTCCTGTAGGCACTTTTTTCGCAAACATTACTTCTTTTGGGAAAATTGCTAGTTTTTTATCGTATTGACGGTCTCGAGTGGTTCACCTAACACCACCGCGTGGTGATTTGTAACCGGATTGTGGGCCACGCTAAACATACCACTAAAAGGACGAGGGTAGGCAATTGCACCCCAATCGTCATAACGGTTGGGTATTTTTGTTGGGCCACCCCGTTTTGGCCCCAATTTGGAGGTGTTTGTTAATGAAAAATTGGTCAGCAAAGACGAAGTTAGTCCACGTGGGCTCTAAACGCTCGCAATTTGGTGAGCTATCTGAGGCACTTTATATGACGCAAGGTTTTTTATACCAAAGTGCGGAACAGGCCGAGGCACGGTTTATCGAAAGTGGTGAGGATGAGTTTATATATGCACGTTACGGTAATCCGACTGTGCGCATGTTTGAGGAGAGGATTTCGGTGCTGGAGGGTGCAGAGGATGCCTTCGCCACGGCCTCCGGGATGGCAGCTGTTAACGGAACATTAATGGCATTACTGAGTGCGGGTGATCATCTCGTAGCCGCACGGGCCTTATTCGGGTCCTGTTTGTTTATTGTTGAGGATATCTTGCCGCGATTTGGAGTTGAAGTCACGTTGGTGGACGGCACGGATTTGAATGCGTGGCGTGCCGCGGTCCGTCCTGATACTAAGGTTTGTTTCCTAGAGAGCATTTCTAACCCCACGCTGGAAGTAATTGACATTAAAAATGTTTCAAAAATTGCTCATGCAAATGGTGCGATGGTTGTTGTGGATAATGTGTTCGCAACGCCAGTGTTCCAGCAGACGTTTAACCTCGGTGCGGACGTAGTGATTTATTCTGCTACTAAGCATATTGATGGGCAGGGACGCTGCTTGGGGGGTGTCGTGTTGGGTAGTCGTGAGTTTATCAAAGGACCTTTACAAACATATCTGAAACACACGGGAGCGGCGATGAGTCCATTTAACGCTTGGGTAATGCTTAAAGGGCTGGAAACTCTGGCGCTACGATGTGAGGCACAGGCGACAACTTCGGAATTTTTGACACGTGAGCTGGTGGGCAATGCTGCTTTGGAAAAAGTGATTTACCCGTTTGCTGAGGGTCATCCACAACGGGATATCGCCAAAGTTCAAATGGAGCGAGGTGGAACTGTAATCACGCTTGTTCTGAAAGGTGGTAAAAAAGCTGCATTCAAGTTTTTAAATGCACTGCAGATTGTGCGCATTTCAAACAATTTGGGTGATGCCAAAAGCCTAGTGACACACCCTGCAACCACAACCCATCAACGATTAAGTGTCAATCAACGTTGTGTTTTAGGGATTTGTGACGGTTTGGTGCGTATTTCGGTCGGTTTGGAAGATCAGAACGATCTGCTGGCTGATATCACTGCAGCCCTGTCTGCTTAAATTGCAAAATAGGTGGTAATTACCCCGATCAGCACCGTATAAGTAGTAACCACGGTTAAACCAAAGGGGTCCCTCATGAATATTCATGACCCGGAAATAGAGACCGAAATTTGTTCTGAGGGTACTGAAGTCCCAACAGAACGAGAAGCGAAAGAGGCGCTAGCAGTGTTACGGCGCTGGGCGTCTGGAAACGACGCAACTGCGTTTGAGAACTTGGCACCCATTGATGCAGCCAGCGCTTTGGCGAGAGGGCTGCTTACAGACGACGGTGCCCTATCGAACGAATATCCTGTCGATTTGGTGGTAGATAAGGCTTATGTCGCAGGTTTACCTGATCTACAAAACGGTCCTGCAAGCTTAATCCGTGGGGCCAAGACAGCGATCCAGCACGTAGGGATCTCGAACTTTCGCCTTCCATTACGTTACCTCACACGCCGTAAAGAAGAAATGCTGTTGGAGACGTCAGTGACTGGGTCTGTTTCTCTTGAGGAGAACAAAAAGGGTATTAACATGAGCCGCATTATGCGGTCTTTTTATGCTCATGCCGATAGCGTCTTTAGTTTTGATGTAATGGATGCAGCTCTTGGAGATTTCGTAACTGATTTGGACAGTTTGAATGCGCGCATTCAGATGCGTTTGTCTTTCCCAATGAAAAAACAATCTCTTAGATCGGCATTAAAGGGCTATCAGTACTATGATATTGCGTTAGAGAGCGCGTACCGTAACGGTGTTAAAACACGAATTTTTCATTTAGATTATTTGTACTCAAGCACTTGTCCATGCTCACTGGAGTTATCCGAGCATGCGCGGCTCACGCGGAGACAGTTGGCTACACCACATTCGCAACGATCTGTTGCGCGAGTGTCTGTTGAAGTCCGGTCGGGGGAAACCCTCTGGTTTGAGGATTTGGTGGATTTGTGCAATCGCGCAGTTCCAACGGAAACGCAGGTGATGGTGAAACGTGAGGACGAACAAGCATTCGCGGAATTAAATGCGGCCAATCCGATCTTTGTCGAGGATGCCGTAAGGCTTTTTTATCAGAACCTTGCGTCAGATGTTCGGATAGGAGATTTCCGCGTAGTAGCAAGCCACCAGGAAAGCCTGCACAGCCACGATGCGATTTCTGTTCTGTGCCGTGGGCCCTTGTTTGAGCAGTCCAGCTATGACCCAAGGTTTTTTGAGACGTTGATACACCGAGGGTAGAGTTGAACC
>DLZA01000143.1 GCA_003447515.1 Paracoccaceae bacterium | reverse complement strand
TCTGCATCAACAAAGGGTTCCACGGCAGGAGACATGGCATCAGGGCCAACCACTAATTTACCGACCGCGAATTCGCCCCACATCATTCCACCTTGCTCAGTGAAGTCAAACTCCGTATCCGGTGCATTGTAGCAACGATCCGCCATCAGCGAGAACTGCGGTGTCAGCGCCTGCAACGCTGCGGATCGCAGCGTCTTAGCCTCTTCGCCCGTCGCGCTTGGGTCCAGTTGAAACCGAAATCCTGTCAGTTTACCCGCAAATTGACCTTCGATGGTCACTTCACCTTTATCATTTACCTCAGCCACAAGGCTCTCCTTCTGCTTCAACCGCCGCATTAAAACAGATGTGCGGCGATCAACAAATCTTTGGGTCAGTGCGTTGTGTAACGCATCTGATAGGCGGTCTTCTACTGCACGAGTTTCATCGCGCCAATAGCTTTCATCCGAAACCCAGCCTTTTCGCTGCGCCACGTAAGTCCATGTACGCATAAACGCCAATCGCTTTGACAGTGTATCAATATCACCGACCGGCTTATCTATGCGTGATACACGATCCTGCAACCAACTATGCGAAATCTGACCTTCTTCATGCAAAAATTCAAAGATTCGCTGCACGATTGCATTATGTTCGTTGCTTGACACTTGCCGAAAATCAGGGATTTGGCAGGTCTCCCACAACAGGCGTACAGATGCAGGGTCTGTCGCCCGCGCCGCCACATCCACGATCTGGCTCAGTTCATTCAGGCTTTGATGATCATTCGCGTCCCGTGTGCGGGCCAAAATAGGATCATTAGATGACTGCCCTAGGGACGTCAGCAACGCCCTAACTGTCCCAAAATCTAAACGAGAGTTACGCCATTGCAACTTCTTGATCGGCATGAAGCGATGGCTCTCAATCGCCTCAAACACATCCGGCTCTAATGGCGACGCTTCCCCAGTTACCCCAAACGTCCCATCATTTGTGTGCCGCCCCGCACGGCCAGCAATCTGGCTCAACTCATTAGGCATTAGGCGCCGCATCTTGCGCCCATCAAACTTACTGAGACTGGAAAACGCCACATGCTTCACATCCAGGTTTAACCCCATGCCAATAGCATCCGTCGCCACGAGGTATTCAACATCACCATTTTGATACATCTCAACCTGCGCGTTACGCGTACGCGGAGACAACGCGCCCATCACCACTGCAGCCCCGCCTTTTTGCCGACGTAACAACTCAGCAACAGCATAAACATTCTCTACTGAGAAACCGACAATTGCCGACTGCGTTGGCATCCGGCTAATCTTTTTTTGGCCTGTGTAGGTCAACTTGGAAAACCGGTCACGATGCATAAAGTCCGTCTTGGGAACCAGCTGCGCAATTACCGCGCGCATGGTTTCTGCACCCAGAAAAAGTGTCTCATGCGTTCCTCGCATGTTCAACAAACGATCCGTGAATACATAGCCGCGCTCGGGATCTGCGCACAACTGCACCTCGTCAATAGCCACAAAATCAGTTCCCATCCCTTGGGGCATTGCCTCGACGGTACACACCCAATATTGCACACGGGCGGGTAAAATTCGTTCCTCACCTGTGATCAATGCCACTACAGACGGCCCGCGCAACGCAACTAACTTATCATAGACCTCCCGCGCCAAAAGGCGCAGCGGCAATCCTATGACGCCCGTTTTATGCGCTAACATGCGCTCTATAGCATAATGAGTTTTACCAGTATTTGTGGGACCTAAAATCGCACAAATGCGGCTTGGCAAATTAGACATTTTCGGCAGCTCTCAATTCTCATCAAAATCTTACACTGATCGCTTTGCAGCCTCAAGTGAAACGCTTGCCAACAAAAGAGCGGCGATTTAGAGGCTTACGCCCTCTATTTTTCCTTTTAGGCGCTGCAAAGCTGCCTTTACGTTGGGCCGATTAGGGTGAACTTTCTCGACCTCCTGATATGCCTTTAAAGCAGCTTCAGGACGGTTCATCTGTTCCATAATCATACCAAGACCCGCCATTGCCCCAAAATGCCGGGGCTCAAGGATCAACGTTTGACGAATGTCAGCAATCGATAATCCATAGCGGTCCATCACAAACCAAGCCGTAGCGCGCGCATTCCAACCCTCAGCAAACTCGGGCGCTTTATCAATCAGCGCGGAAAAATATCCAATAGCTTTGTGGAAATTACCCTTTTCCATCTGCACGCGGCCCCGCTCAAGCAGTTGATCCGTTGCTTTAGAACCGGATTTCGACCATTCGGACCAAATCTGTTTCTCGACGTCTGCCCAATCGCCCTCATCGGCCAACAACAATTCTGCAAATAATTCATCCAAAGGCTTCGTTTGTGCCCATGTCATATCAGCTTGCGTGCACAAACTTGTAATAAGAAAAAAGATTAACGCCAGTGTACGGTTTGTAGTTTTCATTTAGGACCACCATCTCTAGGAACAGACCAGAAGGTAATTTGAATTTCCAAAAAGGGAACACTGAAAGGATTAATTATGAGTGATGTCATCAACCAAGCTGTAGAGGCCTTAAACGCAAAACTCGGCGGCGAAAGTTTTGA
>DLZA01000380.1:8114-12738 GCA_003447515.1 Paracoccaceae bacterium | reverse complement strand
ATTGACGTAGACTGTAGCAAATGCCTTGACCTAATTCACAAACTGCGGAGGTTATGTTTAAGCTCTCTCGATGGCTAACTCGATTTTCAGCCTACTCCATCAGATTTCCAAAAGTTAGGTTGGATTGCGAAATAAACGCTTGGAGGATTTATAAATTGTTCGGAAACGCGCTGACTTTAATCGAGCGGCTCAAGAATTGTTAAAAAACTGCTAGAAACAGATCAGTTGTTAAACGTCTTTTCCTAGATCATTTTGCGCGTAACGATTTGAGCCAACCAAGGCTTTCCTCTGTTGAGGCAACAGGCTTGTATTCCGCGCCTAATGGCGCATCCCATCCCAAACCTTCAAGGCGCTTAATAAATCTTAGGAAATCGAAGGTCCCATGCAACGGCTCTCCTCGGTCGGGAACTGCGGCGAATTGAATATGTCCAATATAGGCAAACACATCTTGCAGGCGCGTCTCGACATCACCTTCGGTTCGACCCACATGATAACAATCAAACATCAGCCTTACATTCGTGAGTCCAACTCTGCGCAGTATTTTGACGGCTTGAGGCGTTGTTTTTAAAAAATACCCAGGCGCATCATAAGCATTTAGTGGTTCGATCAGTATCATCTGGTCATGTTTTGCTGCCTTTTGACCAACCTGGAGCAAGGTATGAACAAATGTATCTTCGGCTTCCTGGCCGTCAGCATTCCCTGCCATCACATGGACCATCCGTGCACCGATATCACGCGCATAAGCAAGCGCTTCGTCGGCATGAAGGCAAGCCTCTTGCACGCGACCCGGAACAGCCGCAAGGCCCATCTCACCGATGTCGACATTACCACGCCGTGTATTCAGGCCAAGCATTGTTAGTCCGGTTTCGGAGAGGGCTTTGCGCACATCGCGAGCGGCAATATCGTAAGGCCAATGACATTCGACAGCGTCAAATCCGGCACGTTTCGCCGCTCTTATCGCATCAGGTAACCAAATCTCATTCCATAGAAAGCCCAAATTCGCAGAGAACCTCATTTTTTTACCACTCAACATCAAATTTTGTTATAATAGCCTGCACCTGACGATCGGTTAATGTAGAAACCGGTAAGTGTTTGGTTAACATTACTAACTTTGCAGTGGCCTCCAATTCCTCAATGGCGTTGCAGGCGGCTTCGACATCTTTACCAGCCACGACCGGTCCGTGGTTGGCCAGCATGACAGCGCTTCTTTTTCCAGCAAGTCCGCGCACGGCTTTCCCTAGCTCAGGATCACCAGGCAGAAAAAACGGCAAAAGCTTTACCCGGCCCAATTGAATGATTGCATAGGGCGTCAGGTGAGGAAGAAAATCATCTTCATCCGTATCGTGCATGAGAGACAAGGCAACCGAATGGCATGAATGCAGGTGGACAACTGCCCCCGCACTGTTGCGGGTTTCATAAAAGGCCTGATGCAGCGGCATCTCTTTTGTCGGTAGATCACCATCGATGTGGCGACCTTTCGCATCAAACCGGGCAAGCCGGGCGGGGTCTAACCGCCCAAAGCTGCATCCTGTGGGAGATACCAAAAGCCCGCCATCGTCAGTCCGCGCCGAGATATTTCCGGTGCTTCCATGTGTTAGCCCACGCCGAAACAAAGACGCAGCTAGCATGCAGATGGATTCGCGTAATTTAATTTCGTTCATGTTTTTGCCTGAATAATAGAATCTGCTCTGACGAAAAAATCATCACCACCGAAATTGCCTGATTTCAGGGCAACCGGGAGTATCGGGCGGCCTGATGCACCCAGCGCCATCGTCCACGGTACACCAGGATCAATCTCGGATCCGATCCGTAATGCGGCAACGTCGAGCGCAGAAACAACTGCACCAGAGGTTTCCCCTCCTGCAACGATAATCTGACCGGTCTGAGGCTCGGTCGCAAGAGTGCTCGCCAATTCAGAAAGAATCTCTTCAACTATCTTTCCTGCTCGATCCGAGCCGAGTGTGTCTTGCACGCTTTTGACGTATTCAGGATCTCCAGAACTATGGATTAATACTGGTCCATGAAGCAATGCGTCAGCTGCTTGATTTACTAAATCATTGCTTGTTTGGCTACCGTCGTTCAAAGATATGGGATCAATCTGCAAGATGTATCCGCCAGCATCTCGAAAGCACTCAATCTGACGCAGTGTGGTAGCCGAACAGCTTCCTGCAAGGATGAGCGTATGGCCCTCCCCGGTATGCTGCTCATTGCTTAATGGAACATTGGTCGGTACGTACCTTCCCGCCTCCGCAAAAACCTGAGCAAGCGGCTTAGCTAATCCTGAGCCACCTGCAAAAAACTCGAAGTTTTGTAAGACCTCTGCCCAAATGCGCAGATCTGCTCCGTCGATAGCATCCCCAATGACGTGGCGTGTTCCATCTTTTCTTAAGTTTGTCATTTTTTCGCAAACACGGATCGGACCAGCTTTAATATCAGCATGTTCTATCAGTCCGACTCTGCGGTCCGTCTGCAGTCCCAACCAGCTGACCAAATTTGCGTCGGTCATGGGGTTCAGTGGATGATTTTCCATACCAGATGCACTCAAAAGCGCATTGCCGACGAAAAGGTGGCCTTTGAAGACCGATCGACCATTGACCGGAAGCGCGGGAACATGTGCAACAAGACCACAACCCAATGCATCTGCAAGCGCGTCACTGACCGGACCAATGTTGCCTTCAGGAGTGGAATCAAAGGTCGAACAGTATTTGAACTGGACGCATTGAACCCCCATATCTAGCAAGGATTGTAAAGCCGATAAGGACTGGGAGATTGCATCATCAACAAGAACCGAGCGGGTCTTGAGGGCAATAACCAGAGCATCAGCATCAACCGGAAACCATGGCTGGGGTGGCCCAATGGTTTGAACGACCTGCATACCACCGTGACGCAACATCGAGGCGATATCCGTACCACCGGTAAAATCGTCCGCAATTATTCCAAGAATTGGTTTGGGCATTTTCAAACGACCCTATTTGGTAAGTCTGCACCCGAGAAAAAGGCTTCAATATTTTCTGCGGCCATGATTCCCATTGCAGTGCGCACTTCATAGGTCGCCGAACCAATATGCGGCAAGAGCGAGACATTCTCGAGTTTTCGCAGTTGATCAGGAACTCGTGGTTCATCCGCGAAGACGTCAAGACCAGCACCGGCAATACGGCCTGCAACCAGGGCGTCTACAAGGGCTTCTTGATCGATACTGTCACCGCGTGCGGTATTCACTAGATAGGCCGTCGGCTTCATAGACGCGATATGCGATGCAGTGATTGGAGGTGAAAGGCTACCACCTGGCACATGGACACTAACGACGTCCGCCTGAGACATGACCGCTTCGATGCTTTTCAATGGCAGAAAATCAGGATCTATATCGGGTACAGGGGAACGGTTATAATAGATAACCTTCATTCCAAATCCCAAAGCAGCTCGGCGCGCGGTCGCACGGCCAATGCGCCCCATTCCGACTATGCCTAGCGTTTTGCCTTGGATACTGGCCCCTAACCCATCGACGATTGAGAATCCGGTCCACTCATTAGTGCGAAGCGTCCGCTCTGCACAAAATGTATGTCGTGTTGCCGCAAGAATAAGAAACATTGCGATATCCGCCGTGGCATCGGTGAGGACATCTGGTGTATTAGAAACGGCGATGCCCATAGCTCGAGCAACGTCGGTATCGATGTTGCTAAACCCGACTCCGACATTCGCAATCATGCCGACTCGACGAGACGAGCACTGCAGCATTTCCGCTTCAACTTGATCGCTAACGGTGACGACCAACGCGTCATATTCTTGCATTGATTTGTACAACTCATCGCGAGCCAGTGGTGCGTCGTCTGGATTGAAGACAACATCGAAGTTCTCTTTCAAACGCTGTTCAACGCT
The DNA here is from genome assembly GCA_003447515.1 of Paracoccaceae bacterium. GTDB lineage: Bacteria > Pseudomonadota > Alphaproteobacteria > Rhodobacterales > Rhodobacteraceae > Amylibacter. Next base: position 8,862 of record DLZA01000380.1, on the reverse strand, counting down.
AAACGTAAGTTTGCGTGTCACACGAATCTTCGGTGTCTGATTTTCCAACACTCAGGTTCTCGCCTGCTCAAATTTTTTCCAGGCCTCTTCGAGCTTTTCGATATTGAAACCTGGCGCGCGCGCGGGAATCAACACAATGGATTCGTTTTCGATAACAGTTTCGATAGCCTGCTTCAGGTTAAGTATGACTTCTTCTGGGATTACCAACGCGCCATGGCGGTCTGCATGTATGAGTTCACCCTGTGAAACATGCATCCCCAAAATGCTCACACTAGTCCCGATTTCGACAACATGCACGTAACCATGGCTCGGTCCGATCGAACCTGCCAGAACTGGAAATCCGTCATCAATCACATCAAGATCGCGCACCACGCCATTCGTGACGGCTCCCTGTAAACCTAATCCCTTGTGAACGGCAACATGCACCTCACCCCACCAGCCAGCGATACAATTGGGATAGTCGACATCTTCGACGACCGCGACGGTGGGCCCACTTCCGCCCGCCATCAAACGGAAATAGTCCATACGGCGCGCCCGGATGACCTCTTCGGGTTCAATAGGCGGAGCAAGACCAGAAATCTTGGCAGTGCGCGCAAATCCGACAATAGCGGGATCGCCAGGTTTGGAATGCTGCATGGTGCCACGTGTAAAGCGGTTAAAACCTCGTTTGCCCTGAGCCACTTCAATCGCGTTGCAAACGGTTGGAGTGTCAACGGATTTCAAGAGTTCAAAAAGTTCTGACATACAG
>DLZA01000380.1:0-7742 GCA_003447515.1 Paracoccaceae bacterium | reverse complement strand
TGTGGATCTTCTAACAATGCATAATGACCCAGCCCCGCAAGACAGGTAACCGTCCCATTTAGTGCTGCACCGGCTGCATCCTTCGCGAGAGAAAAAGGTGTCATTCTATCTTCACTACCTGTCAGCGCAAGAACTGGGTATCTGGCATTCGAAAGGGCAGAGCACGCGCCTGGTCGTTCAAGGGCTAAGGTGGTTTGCTTAGATATGTAAGGTCCACATGCTTCAGCCATATCGAGGATCGTTTCCAACACAATTTCCGCATTCATACCGTGAATTTCTGGGACACGGGCGGACATGGCTTTTCGCCCACCATGCGCTAGCACGTCATTTTCAAGATCGCGGCGCAATTGGTATTTCTCAGGATCATCGGCATGTGGGTTCACTCCGAACAAAACCAGCAGGCCAATATCCAGCCTGTCGGCCAGATGGGCTGCTACGCCTGCACCCAGAGAAAAGCCACACACAACCGAACCTGGGGGCACGTCCTCTGTGAGGAGGCGTTCATATTCATCAACTGACTGATAACGAATAGGAATTACAGTTCTTTGGCTTTGAGATACGCCAAGTGCATTAAGAAAAGGCAAAAATACCTCATCCGTACACAACGTACCCGGCAGCAAAAACCATTGTTTTGATATCATGCTATCAGTATCCATCGTTAGACAGCCCTGAGCTATCAGTGTATGCTCCTAACACACCGCGAACGGCCGAAACGCTGCTCTGTATTAGATTATTGAAGTCGTTCCCGGGTGTGACCAAATTGAAGCCTTGCTCAACTCGGCGCTTTGCCTCTCCAACATCACTGCAAAAAATCCCAGTAGGGCATCCTTTGTTCTGCGCACGTTCAAGAATAAATGAGATCGCCGCCTCGGACTCGGATCTTGGAAACTCCAGCGATCCCTCCATGGAGAAGGCCAGATCATTTGGCCCAATGTAAATCATATCGATGCCTGTTACGTCCAAAATTTCATCGATGTTTTCAACGCCATCAAGAGTTTCAATCATAGGAATCGCCATAATAACGTCATTGGCTTTGGCAACATAATCTAGCCCGCCATAAAGTAGGCCGCGCGCTGGTCCAAAGCTTCGCTCACCGATTGGCGGATAACGGCATGCTGCAACGAGCGCTCGCGCATCATCTGCTGTCGAGATCATGGGGCAAATGATGCCATAGGCACCTGCATCCAAAAGGCGCATAATCGACGCTTTGTTGAGTTCCGGCACGCGAACCAGTGGTGTTGCTGGTGTTGCTGATATCGCCTGCAGCATATGCAACGCATCCGAAAATCCCAGCATCCCATGTTGCATATCGACAGTAACAGAATGAAACCCGGCCTGGCCCATCCCTTCCGCAGAGTAGCTTGATGGGATAGCTAGCCATGCGTTTACAATCGTCTTACCTGTCGTAATCCGGTCTTTCACCTTATTTGAACGCATAATTATCCAGCCCAGCCATAGTTGGGCAACAGCGAAGCCTTTGCCACAAATCCGCCTGCATCCAGGGCTTTCCCGTCTTTCCATGCCGCGTCAAGAACCTCAGGCCGGAAGCGCGGCCATTTTCGGTGATCTCCAGATACAACAATGAGAACCTCAACCGCGTCGTCGCCTAGACATTGAAATCTACGAACAACGCCCGCCGGGATTGAATAGGTCTCCCAAGCGTTGAGATCAACAGACACGTCACTACCTTCATTTAAGTACAGACGCACGGAACCATATCTTATTATCAACACCATTTTTTCATCAAGAACAAAAGGACTGACTGTTTGGCCGGCTTGCATCTTTAGCCATTCCATTGAAAACGTATGCGGATTTGTAATTCTGGGATTATGGTCACGATTCTGGCTGATGCCATATCCAAGAATAGGTGCAATTTCGGCGCCACAATTTGGGAGTCCTGCATCGATAAAGGCCGGACGAAAATCGCGGTCGGACTCAGCAACAATACGCTTGGTCATCTCGCTCGGTGAAATGTCTCTGATTGCGGCCAAATCTTCGGCTGGCATCGGCGGGATTGTTTCACCTTCAGCAGGTACCGGATCGCCCTTGGAGGTATCAATCAGAGTATTATTTTTCGAAATAAACAGCCCGTATTCCGCAGCCTCAATCATAATGTCGGGGTGGAAAACCACACCGCCCGTATTGTCGCCACCAAGCATTGTAAAAATCCAACCATCATCGGTGCCGGTATTGGTAAACCCACGGAAGATCCAAGTCGGTACAGACAGAACGTCACCTTCCGAAGCTTCAAAGCTATGTTCGCCATGTGCTCCCCATCGGAAGGTCCAACTACCTTTTTGAACGACGAACACCTCTGCTGTGAAATGAATGTGAAGGTTGTTGGTAATCCCACTTGGCATTGCAGCTGCACCCACATTAAAGCCATGCGGCTCGGGTAGATTTACCACCTGATCGTTTGACGAACTTACGCCCGGTCCAATGATCGAGTAATTCTCTTTTAAGTGGGAACCAGGTTTTTTGCAGTCAATGAAAGCAACCGTACAACTGGCGTAGTCAGATCGTTTCACGTGTCGCGCATCCGCTTGTTTCTGTGTCAATTCTAAAGTGGCAGATTCGGTCATGAGTTGAGTCTTTCTCCAGTTGATTTATCGAAAAGGTGAAGTTTCTCAGGTTTTCGTGGTGCAATATGACAAACCTCATCAATGTTAGCCTCAAAGTCAGCTGGCCCTCTCACACATATTGATGTTGCACCGTCCTTTATAGTCACAAGAGTCGCATCACCAGTCAGTTCCAGAGCGTAAACCGGAGCCATAATGTTAGCCCGTTGCCGCTCGACGATCTCCAGATCTTCAGGTCTCACCCCCAAGACTACGTCGCACCTGTCAGAAAACTGTACGGGGATTTTGACGCCCTTCGCTACAAAGAAACCATTCTCGACTTCTCCCTTGATGAGGTTCATAGAAGGAGATCCAATGAAACCAGCGACAAAAAGATCGACGGGTTCCGAGTAGATTTTCTTTGGCGTATCCAGCTGGACGATGCGACCTTCGCGCATCACTGCAATCCGAGTAGCGAGCGTCATGGCTTCCATCTGGTCGTGGGTGACATATATTGTAGTGACCCCTAACTCATGATGCAGATGCTTTAATTCAGCACGCATTGTTACGCGCAGCTTAGCGTCGAGGTTCGACAGGGGCTCATCCATCAAGAAAATCTTTGGGGTACGAATGATGGCGCGTGCCAGTGCCACACGTTGGCGTTGACCACCTGACAGCTCAGATGGACGACGTTTGAGCAATTCTTCCAGTTCAACTTTTTCCGCAATTTCAAGAACGCGTGCAGTGCACTCTGCCTTAGATATTCCGCGAAGTTTGAGCGGATATCCAATATTTTGCGCAACAGTCATATGCGGATAGAGCCCATAATTCTGAAACACCATCGCGATATCCCGATCTTTTGGCGGCTTGTCATTTACGCGATCATTGTCGATCAGGACATCCCCGGATGTAATATCTTCTAGCCCTGCAATCATACGCATGGTCGTTGTTTTACCACAGCCCGACGGGCCAAGAAGAACAAGGAACTCCCCCGCTTCGATAGTCAGGCTTTGTTTTGGCAATGCTAGAAAACCACCGTAACGCTTTTCTATATCTACCAAACGAACTTCAGTCATTGTTAGATCTTCCTTTATTTGATCGCACCGGCAGTCATGCCGCGTGTAAAGTGTTTCTGTATGATCATCGCCATGATGAAAATTGGCACAGTGATCATGACACCGGCAGCACTCATCAATTCCCAAAGGTCGCCGCGTTCAGTTCGGAAACTAACCAACCCAACCGGAAGCGTCACCGCATCTCGACGGGTCAGGATCAACGAGAATAGGAACTCATTCCAGGTCAAGATGAAGCAGAAAATCGATGACGTCAGGATTCCAGGCGCTGCCATCGGCAAAACAATGTCGCGAATAACCCTAAGGCGTGAGGCCCCGTCGATCATCGCCGCTTCTTCGCTGTCCACCGGGATGGCATCGATAAAGCCTTTGATCATCCAAATTACGAAAGGCGTGACAATTGCAAGATTTACAATAATCAAAGCGATCCGCGTATCGAGCAGCCCAAGAGAGCGAAACATCAAAAAGAACGGAAGCACGATGACAACTGCCGGGATGAATTGTGTTGAAAGAACCATAAAAAACAATATCTTGCGACCTTTTACCCGAAACCTAGAAAAGCTATAGGCTGCCAAAGAGGCGCAAGGCACGGAAATCAACACAGTGACGCCTGCAACAATGGCCGAGTTCAGTACCATGCTGCCCAAATTCCAAGGTTCGGCAAAAACCATAGCAAAGTTATCAAGAGTAGGTTTAAAATTCAGGCTGATCGAATATGCGTCGCGGGGTCGTTTTAGCGACGTCAGAAACATCCAGAAGATCGGAAAAAGGACGATCAAGGAAACAAGTAATAGCAATGCTCGTTCAATCGTCCAAAAGATGTGCTTTTTCATGCTGTTGCCGTATTCTTATCACTCAACAGCATGCGGACATACCAAGCCGAGATGACCATCATAATGAGCGTCAGAATCCAGGCCAGCGCCGAGGCGTAGCCCATATCGTACCATTTGAAACCAACGTTGAATACAAAGTACGCTAGTGTCTCAGTCGATGTTCCTGGTCCCCCGCCAGTAAGCGTGACAACCTGATCAAACATCTTCAGGGCAAAAATAGTTTTCAGGATTGCGGTGACCAGAAGAACTCCCTTCATTTGCGGAAGCACAATTTCCCAAATAACGCGGAATCCGGAAGCGCCATCAATTCTTGCAGCCTCTTCGGTTTCACGCGGAATGGAAGCTAAGCCACCAAGGCACATGAATGTCATGTATGGCGTCCAATGCCAGACATCGGTTACGACCAGAACTGCCATGGCCAAGTCTGGGTCGGCAAGCCAAGGCGTGCCCTTTAAACCAGGAAAAATCGAGCCCAAACCAACAGCCAGAACACCAAATTCTGGATTAAACATGAACCGATAACTGACTCCGATAAGGGCGGGACTCATCGCAAAGGGTAATATAAGGATAATTCGCGTAAATGTGTGCAGCGGGCCTCTACGGCGCAGAAGCAAAGCCAGTGACATCGCTAAAACAAGGGTCAGAACGACACTTGCCACCACGAATATGACTGTCACCCAAAGCGAGTTTTGAAATCCAGTTTCAGCGACTGCATGAGCATAATTTTGGAGTCCCACAAAATCATCTGGCGTGCGCTGCCGGGTTAGGTCCCACTCACGAAATGAAGTTATAAAGGAATATGCCAGTGGGTATATGGTCGTGGCCACAACAATCACAAAGGCCGGAACTAGCAAGGCATAAGAAAGGAAACGATCTTGCATAACGGAGTCAGACTTTCAGCTCAATTATTTGTATGGTCGGCACACAATTCAATATACCGACCATACTCTGGGAAAGAAGGAACACTAGCGAATACGCGAAATTTCCTCAGCAGCCGCATCAAGAACACCGGATACATCGTCAGATCCACCTGAAGCCAGGCTTGAAATAGCATTCTCCAGTATCTCTGAGATCCGCGGCCAATCTGCATCAAAACCCATGCCAGGAGCTGTCGCCAAAGCATCAGCAGCAGCCTGATGGATGCCTCCCCAGCGTGCATTAACTTCTGGATCACGCAGGTTTGAGAAATGCACGGCTACAGTTTCGTTGAGGTTCTTGTCCAACAGCACATCTCGTTCTATTGCGGGATCAGTCAGCCAGCCCAGATACTCAATGGCTGCATCACGATTGCGCGACCCTTCTGTGACACCAAATATCCAAGTGTTGGTAAAGGTTGTCCGTTCAGCTCCAGCGACAGAAGGCAAAGCCACAACGCCCAATTGTTCATCTGTTACTGTAGACTCTTCAGGATCAGTCAGTTGAGAACGAACCCACCACCAAAGTGGTAGCATAGCAGAATTACCCTGCTTAAAGCTGTTAACAGCATCCTGCTCTACGTATGCCGCAGCCCCGGTTGGTACGATTTCGTGTTTCAAAAGCAAATCAATGAACTGCTGTGTTGCAGCCACACCGGCTTCTGAGTTGAAGACAGGCTCGCCATCCTTTCCGAACAAATCACCACCGTGGCCCCAAAGCAAATTGATCCAGACCTGAAGGTTCTGACCGTTGAGCTTACCATAGGGCAAAGCGATACCTGCAAGGTCACTTGCTGCCTGCACGGCCTTGCCAGCCTCAACAACTTCGGTCCACGTTGTAGGCGGCTTCACACCAGCCTGGTCCAGGATGTCTTGACGATAAAACAAAAGTTGGACATGACCGCGCACAGGCAAACCATGAAGTTGGCCGTCTATATAGCCGTGACGAAGATGTGCCGCCGGGAAATCGGACAGATCGGTCCCCTGCGCCGCAATGCCTTCATCAATTGGATCGATCAAGTTTTTCAGAGAGCTGACCCAACCATCCATGATCGAAACGACATCGTAGTCTCCTGCCCCACCGACCATTTCTGCGGTCAGGGCTTCTTTCATGTTTGGAAACGGTACGTAATCAATAACGACATCGATACCAGTTGCCTCTTCAAAGGCAACCATGCGTGCCTCATGCGCCTCGAACTGACTTGATTTCACAATGAGCGCGTGAATGGTTTGACCGTCGTACGGTCTCCCGGGGGTAGCCTCCCAGGCGAACGCCGAACCGACAAACAGAGCGGTCGAGAGCGCCAGTGCGCTTGACAGTAGTTTCATCTTTTTCCTCCCAAAAGGTTTCTGAAGTCAATTTATTCGACACAAACTATATTTTGTCAATATTATTATTAATAATTTTTACAATAATCATTACGATAATCCTATTGTACCTTAGACCCAATTATGGAAATTATAAACGCAAGGAGAAAACACATGCAAAACACTCTCACTCAGCAGATCGAAGACGATATCGTCTTTGGCATTCTTTCGCCTGGCGCCCGGCTCACTGAAGATAGCATAATCGAACGCTACTCGGTAAAACGCCATGCGGTACGTACCGCATTTACGGAACTGAAAGCGCGCAGAATGCTCATACATGAGCCAAATCGTGGTGTAGAAGTTATCTCTTTCACTCCCGATCAGGCAGAAGAATTATATGAAATTCGTCTTATTTTAGAGAGTTCAGCAGCAAAAAAAACCAAATTACCGGTGGCTAAAACTATCTCCGATCAACTGTCCGAGATCGCAAATGCTCACAAAGATGCCTATCATAGCGGCGATTTTCGAAGTGTTTTCCATCTTAACAAAGATTTCCATAGAGTTCAATTTTCTTGCTGTAGCAATAAAAACCTTGTTAAGATGGTAGAAGAATTTGCTCGAATTGTTCAACCTATTCGCGTCATGCAGTATGGCAGCGACGAGCACATGTCATTGATTATAAATCAACATTTCACGATCATCGATGCAATGAAAGAGGACTCTCAGGAACGCTATATTCAAGCCACGAGAGATCACCTTCCCATTTCGGCAGTACGCGCTTTCCGTAAACATTATGACCGTCTTCATGCAAAACAAAATCGCATTGATAAGGTATAACGACAGTCACCGTATGTTAAGTAAACGGTCAAGCACCTCAAAAAGCATAGACTGATTAACAGTCGTACTGGTCTTGTGCGAACAGCGACCGGTTATCAGCTATGTCAGGCGGAGGAATTACTCTAAATCTACCCAAACAGGTTCTACTTTGATTTTTTCAAAGAACACCTGCAAGCCTTCCAACGAGATGCCCAATGTACGATCATTAACTAAAGGGTG
>DLZA01000093.1 GCA_003447515.1 Paracoccaceae bacterium | reverse complement strand
CTAGTTTTATTTGAGTGTCCACTTGAAAATCCCATCAATTCGGGGTTTCTACTTTGTAGTGCAATATGTGTTTCACAGGTTGTTGGGAAAATCTTTATGATCGATCGGCAAGAAGATTCGGATGTTCTCGTGATAGGTGGAGGCACTGCTGGATTTGGCGCAGCCGTCGCTGCTGGTCGCCAAGGGTTAAAAGTCACATTAATTGAGGCTACCAGCAAAATTGGTGGCGTCATGGCCTTTTGTCCCGGCATGCCTTGGGGCGGTGGGTATCCTGTGGATCAAATTATCGGCGGCCTGATGGAAGAATTGACGGTGCGCCTTGAGGCGATGACCCCACCAGCTGCTGAGAAACGCCCCTGCACGTTAGAAAATTTCGGTCCGGAGATCATCTATGATCACGACATTGCAACTCTGACCATGTTTGAGATGCTAGAGGAAGCAGGCGTTAGGGTTCGACTGAACGCAACTGCAACACAGCCTAAAATGACCGGTTCCACCATAGATACTGTCACCTGCTTTGATCGAAATGGCACCTTTGTTTTTAAACCAAAGATCGTCATCGATTGCTCTGGTGATGGTGACATTTCTGCCAAGGCGGGTGTGCCCTACGTTCTAGGCGACGAGAATGGCAAAATGATGGCCGTGACCATTTCGTTCCATATGATTAACGTGGACTGGCAGGCGGCGTTTGCACATCCTGATCCGTATTTCACAGATTACGCGTCAAAGGGCATCGTGGAGGGGCGACTGCATCCTAATTTAGCAAAGCTTTACTTGATGAAGGCGTTTCATAAGGGATCAGTATTTTGCAATTCGGTCCATGTGCGTGGTGTTGATGGAACCGATCCTGTAGCCGTTGGTATTGCAACACAAGAGGGACGCAGACGGTGCCTTCAATTAGCGCAGTTTTTGCAAACTGATGTCCCAGGATTTGAGGAGGCGCATATGTCCTTGCTCTCTCCTACTGTCGGCGTGCGTGAGACGCGCAAGTTGCAAGGTGTGATAAGCGTAACAGGTGCAGATCTTTTGCGGGGTACAAAGTTTGTAGATGGCGTTGTCAGTTGCGATAACCCCATCGACGAGGTCATGCGCGTTAGCACCAATATGACCCATCAAACTGCAATTGAAAAAGGTAATTTTTATACTTTGCCATTCCGCGCTTTGATCCCTGAGACCGTGACAAATTTGATGTTTGCGGGCCGTATTATTTCGGCTGATGCGACGGCGTTTGCTTCGGTGCGCGGCATGCCCCAATGCATGGCAATGGGACAAGCAACGGGCACGGCAGCGGCGCTTGCACTGCAATTTTGTTGCTCAGTGCAAGATGTTGATACAAAGCTGCTTGTCAAGGAACTGGCGAAACAAGGTGTAAATCGATTGGAAGCGGCCAAGTGAAAGGTTTTGATCCTCAATACAAAGATCTGCCAGATTACATTTTAAAATGTACAAAAATGATCTGGGAAGGGCGCGACATTTCGGCGCTTGATTGGCATTATGCGGATGATTTGCTTGTGCGCACGCCAGCAGGGATCAGTCGCGGGAATACCGCGGGCAAGGCCAACACAATGGCGACGCTGGCTGAATTTCCAGATCGGCAATTGTTTGGCGAAGATGTCATCTGGAGCGGGAATGAGGATGCTGGTTTTTTGTCGTCTCATCGCATAATCTCAACCGCGACGCATCAAGGTGGCGTATTTGGTCCAGCGACTGGGTGCAGGTGTACGTTCCGAACAATAGCTGACACGTTTTGTCGGCAAAACCGTGTGTGGGACGAATGGCTAATTCGAGACAACGCAGCGATAGCCGTTCAGTTGGGCCAAACCCCGCAGGACGCGGCGCGTTCATTATTATTGGCGGGTGACACGGCGATGCCATTGACGCCGAAGACGGACATTGAAGGGCCATACACAGGTCGTGGAAACACCATTGAATGCTGCGAGCAGCACGCCGAAATTTTACTTCGCATCATGGCTGCGGATTTTCGCGTAATTACCGAACACTATGACAGGGCCTGTCAGCTCTCCCTACCTTGCGGCCAAGAAGTTCATAGTCATGATGCAGCCACTGAGTTTTGGCTCGGTCTACGAAGCGCGTTTCCTTCTGCTGACTTCAAGATTAACCATCAAATTGGGCGCGTTGACCCGCACCTGTCGCCGCGCAGTGCGATCCGGTGGTCATTGACCGGAAAACATGACGGTTGGGGGCGGTTTGGTGCTCCGACGGGTGCGCAAGTGCATGTGATGGGCGTCAGCCACGTAGAGTTTGGCCCATGGGGCCTAAGGCGAGAATTTACACTGTTTGACGAGATTGCAATCTGGAAACAGATTTTTTTACAAACCGAAGGTACTCAGGCCACTCCCTCAAAAATCAAATGATTGACAAAACTAGATTAGTGGTTATTTTTTATAAAATGAATACGATAACTCTTAATGCCCGCGCCCTCGCCGCTCTCGGCCACGATGCCCGCCTTTCGATCTTTCGCCTGTTGGTTAAGGCCGGGGTTAAAGGATTGCGCGTGAGCGACGTCGGAGAGCACTTGGGGCTGGCGCCATCGACATTGGCGCATCACCTCTCAGCATTGGTTGAGGCCGGGTTGGTACTGCAGGACAGACAGGGCCGGGAAGTATTCAATCGGGTCGATTTTCCTTCAATGCACAGTTTGGTTGCCTTCCTGACGTCTGAGTGCTGTGCCGGTGTTGCTATCAGCATGGCAGAGGATGTTGCATGAGATCTGTAGACTTTTTTCGCCTCAAAACAACTGTAATTCCGGATATTTAGTGATGACTGATATGACTCTAGTTACGTCGGGCCTCTGGTCCATGATGCGCCATCTTTGGCATGATCAGCGGGTCTGGCTTGCCTCGGTGCTGATCCTTGTGGCGCTTCTGATTTTTGACAGTCTCCAGGCTGCTGAGAGCACAGTCTTCGCGGGCAAAGCGCTTCTGAACACGGCGCCGTTCCTGATCCTTTCGATTGCAATCGCTGCCTGGGCCGGCGCAACTGGCGCCGACAATCTGATTGCCAGGGCCTTCGTCGGCGCGCCGCTTTTGATGATCGGTCTCGGTGCGCTTGCTGGAGCCATTTCGCCTTTCTGCTCTTGTGGGGTGATCCCGCTGATTGCAGCGCTGCTGGCGATGGGGGTGCCGCTGTCGGCGGTAATGGCGTTTTGGCTGGCTTCGCCGATCATGGATCCATCAATGTTTGTGCTGACGGCGGGTGTACTCGACCTTGAGTTTGCGGTAGCCAAAACGTTGGCCGCCATCGGGCTTGGTGTGGTTGGTGGCACTGTTGTGCATCTGTTGATGAACCACCGTGCTTTCACTGATCCCCTCCGAGAGGGTATCGGCAATGGCGGTTGTGGCGGCGCGACGATCCGCGCGCCCAAGCCTGTGGTCTGGCGGTTTTGGATCGATATCGATCGCCGCGAGGAGTTTGGAAAGACCGCGCTGGGCACTACACTTTTTCTTGCTAAGTGGCTTACCTTGGCGTTCATTCTCGAAAGCCTGATGCTGGCGTGGATTCCGGCGGAGGCGGTAACTGCGACGCTCGGGGGGCAGGGCCTGCTGCCAATCGCGACTGCGACATTGGTCGGGGTTCCGGCATACCTTAACGGCTATGCCGCCCTGCCGCTGGTTGGTGGGCTGATTGATCAAGGCATGGCGCCAGGTGCGGGCATGGCCTTTCTGGTCGCCGGTGGTGTCACCTCAATCCCAGCAGCGATGGCAGTTTGGGCACTCGCACGGCCACAGGTTTTTGCGCTTTATATTGTATTGTCGCTTAGTGGAGCATTTGTAAGTGGCCTGCTGTTTCAGTTCTGGTCCGCAATTCCAATTTAGGCAACATTGTATGTTTTGAGGCGGCTACGCCTAAGCTTTGAGCGAAACTAGGACAAACGTACCAACATGCCCGCGATTAGGCGCGCCCTTTCGACTAAACTGTCAACTTCGATGTGTTCATTCAACGTGTGCAGACCTGCACCACGCACACCGATGCTGTCTAGGGTGGGAATGCCAAGATAGCCAGTAAAGTTTCCATCTGAACCACCGCCAGAACTGGCTGCGGACAGATTAAAACCAAGGTCTTTGGCAATGTCGTGTGCCAATTCATAAAGCATCATTGTGCCGGGTTGGTCTGGTTTCCAAACAGGACGAGTGACGCCTCGCGTCACCTCGAACTGTACGGCATCATCCTTGTTCATGAGTGCCATCATTGCTGCAACACCGCGATCCAAATCCTCTTGCGTTTTAGCCATTGTCAGCGCTTCTGCTGTACATTCTGAGGAAACGCAATTTACCCACTGACCACCGTTGATAACGCCTACGCTAAAAGTGCAGTCATCATCTGTCATGGCTTCAATTTCGCCAATCTTGCGCGCCATGGCCGCAATCGCAGAGCGGCCTTCTTTCAGATGTGCTCCAGAATGACTAGGCGTTCCAACTGTGCGCAGGTTAAAGCGTGCAATGGCGTAACGCCCAATTACGGCCCCACCATCTTCGCGGGCGGGCTCTGGAACAAGAATGTATTTGTTGCGAGCTGCTTCATGTTCGATAAGTTCGCGAGTAGAAGGTGTTCCCACTTCTTCGTCTGGGGTAAAAAGCACAGTGATTGGTAGAGGCGTTTGAAAGCCAGCTCGGATCAGCTGCATGATTGCTTCAACGCAGACGTAATTGCCACCTTTCATGTCTTGGATTCCTGGGCCATAGCATTTCGTACCCGTGCGTTGGAAGGGAAGCACGCTGAGCGTTCCAACTGGATGCACTGTATCCATGTGACCTGCGATTAAAATGCCTGGTTTACCCATATCAGGGTGTGGAAAGCGTGCACGAAGGCATCCGCCAAATCCCATACGCCCGGGAATGCGTTCAATAGTTGCTAATGAAGCCAAATCATAAGCGGCTAAATCCATCATCCGATCGACTGCCAAGGGGTCATATGTTGGGCTTTCACATTCGATCCACGGCTTCAAACCGGCCAGCATTTCTTCGGTATCAAAAGGCAACTTGGTGATATCCATGAAATTATTCCGTCTTTAAGTTGAGGGTTAACGTTGAGAGGTACGTTTGATGGT
>DLZA01000159.1 GCA_003447515.1 Paracoccaceae bacterium | reverse complement strand
GGATATAAATTAGGAGCAGTCACATGACACAAAAACCAATGACAAAAACGCAACTGGTTGCAGCACTTGCAGAAGCAACTGGCTCAGACAAAAAAACAGCAGACGCTAATTTGGCCGCTCTGACTGAAATCATCACAAAAGAAGTTGCCGCTGGTGGTGCAGTTACCTTACCAGGCCTTGGAAAATTCGCATGCCGCGCACGCCCGGCACGCATGGTTCGCAATCCAGCAACAGGCGAGCAAATGCATAAAGATGCAGACCGAGTTGCCAAGGTTACAATCGCCAAAGCCTTGAAAGACGTGATTAACGCCTAAACGTTTCAGTTTGACGAGTGAAGGCCATCCTTTTGGGTGGCCTTTTTTATTGGCACACCCGTTTATTTGATGCATCCTTTTACCATATAAAAGGAACTCCCGTGCCCAAAGACGTCCACCCTCAAATTCAAACTCTACTTGATACGATGGCAGCACTCAATCTGCCAGCAATCCAAACCTTATCTGTAGACCAGGCCCGCAACATGTTCGAAGGCTTTGCCGACAAACGCCGCGAAAGCTACCCCTCTCCACATGTGCACGAGGTCAACGACACAAAGACAGGGAGCTCCCACGGAAAAATTCCGGTCCGAATCTATCGCCCAACTTCGAACAGAGCTGCTCCCGCCATTGTATACTTTCACGGCGGAGGCCATGTCATTGGCAGCCTCAACAGCTACGATACCGTCGCACGAACCCTAGCGAAAACCTGCCAAGTAACCGTCGTCTCCGTGGACTATCGAATGGCTCCTGAACATATATTCCCCGCAGCCCCCAACGACTGTTTCACCGCGACAAGGTGGGTCGTTGAAAATGCCAAAACCCTCTGCATCGACCCAACTAAAATCATAGTTTGTGGTGACAGCGCGGGGGGAAACTTAGCCACAGTTGTAGCACTTATGGCCCGTGATGCTGGCTTAGCCATCGCCGCACAAATACTCGTCTACCCTGTAATAGATTACCGAGGCGGCACAATATCGTTTGAACGCTACGCCAAAGGCTACGGCGGGTTAGAATCGGAAACTGTGCGCTGGTTCATGGAACATTATCTCCCAGAACCAAAAATGCGCGATGACTGGCGTGCTTGCCCGCGCGTTGCAAACCTCGCAGGATTGCCACCCACCCTGATCCTAACAGCTGAATGCGACGTGTTGTGCGATGAGGGAGCCGCTTATGGTAAACAGCTTTCCGCCGCTGGTGTTGCGGTGGAACATATAAACTATAAGGGAATGATTCATGGCTTTTTCAACTACCTAGGCCTCGCCAGTGATGCAGAAAATGCACACAAGGCCGTCGCGGCCTTTCTTAATCTCCACACCTAGCGGCAAGCCACCGACTCCTCCATCCTTTCATGTTTCAAATATCAAGAAGGTGAAAACCGCAAACTCATACAAGACAAACCACCATCCACTTTTGCAGCCTCTGAATTACCTATTTCTTGAACAACAAAATCAGCAGCCTCAAGCAATGCACGCGTTTTTGGAAACCCATTCGGCACCAATACCAAATCATTGAAACGAATAGAATTCGCACAAGCACTCTCGCCTTCAGCGGTATGAATAACTACGTACCCTTCAAAGCATCCGGTCGCATCCAAAGCGGGTGTCGCAAGGATTGTATTCCCATCCAACAATGAACAATCCGTCTTGAAGTGCAGCACACCCGGCGGTGTTTGAACCACCCGCACACTGTATCCGAAGGGTGAAACAATCTCTACCAACTCATCCACACCCTCTTGCGTTGTGCGATCCGACAGGCCGACAAAAACCTCGCGCTCACTTATCAGAATATCCCCACCTTCAATAAACCCAGGCCCTTCGATCTGCACAACCGTAGAATACATTGTTTCCAAAGTTGGCCGCATTGCAGCCACCTCACCCAAACGACTTGGGGCACCCGGGCGCATTATGATTGCCAGCTCCTGCAAACACAGCGCTGTATCCTCTACAAAGACGGCATCAGGAAATGCTTCTAACGGGGGCAAAACCGTCACTTCAGCCCCCGTTGAGCGCAGTGCGGCTAGATAACAGGCATGATGTCTCATTAGCGTTTCATAATCTGGTATACCCTTATCCACCGCTCGCAACCCGTACACAATGGACCTACTAGGAGTGCGCGAAATAGCATGAGTAAAATGCGTCGACTTTTGCATGACGATCTCCAACTTTTTTAAAAATTCCTATCTCATCACTTTTCAATCCACAATCGATCTGTCACCCATACAATCAAGGATCAATCAAGGACACGAAACATGGATATCCGCGCGATCTTTATGGGCCTAACATTTGCCCTCATCTGGTCTAGCGCATTTACCTCTGCACGCATCATCGTCCTGCAAGCTCCACCGCTTACAATATCCTCCCTCCGCTTCGCCGTAGCCGGGGTCATTGCAATAACAATCGCCTATGCACTGGGCCAACGCATCCACTTGGATCGCAAAAACTGGCATGCAGTGATCATCTTTGGCATCTGCCAAAACGCACTGTACCTCGGTCTATTCTTCATCGCTATGCAAAGAATAGAGGCCTCTCTTGCCTCCATCATTGCTTCTGCCATGCCCCTTATCGTTGGTTTCGCCTCAGCCCTCTTATTGGGCGAACGGCTCGGAAAAGTGGGTTGGATAGGCTTGGCTACAGGTTTTTTTGGAGTTACACTTATCATGGGTTCCCGCATGTCTAACGGTGTAGATATCAAGGGTATCATCCTTTGCATCATCGGCGTCACAGCCCTTGCCATTGCAGCCCTCAACATCCAAGCGACATCATCAAAAGGCAATGTTCTGATGGTTGTTGGCCTGCAAATGCTTGTGGGAAGTATAGCTCTTTTAATCCCAGCAATTATCTTTGAAGTATCAAGCTTCACATGGACAGGCAGCCTTTTCATTGCTTTCTCCTATACTGTCCTAATACCAGGAATCTTTGCCACGATCATTTGGTTCTTGCTAGTGGATCGCATTGGGGCCACCCGTGCTAGCACCTTCCACTTTCTCAACCCATTCTTCGGCGTAATGATTGCAGCTGTGATCCTAGACGAACAATTAACACTCATCGATATAATCGGTGTGTTGATTGTTATGGCGGGCATTTTTGCTGTGCAGGTGTCCCGACAGAAAACCTAATATTCTTGTAGTATTGCGCAATCCGCCAAACCACCTCTGTAATCAAATTTTTTCTGAGCGTGCTTCGTAGGATTACTGATGCTAAATGACCCTGGCATATTACCAATCCTGCTTTCAATTCTGCCCTTCAATACCACTAATGGCAAACAATTTCCAATAATAGGCAGTTATACAAGGAGATATAGGCTGACATCAAAAATGGTGACCCCTATTATCTCCAAAAATTCGACAGCTGAGGGATCATCACCATCTAAGGCTTTTGAAATCCAAATATTAAACAGACAGGTGCTTATCTAACCAATTTTACCTTGGTTTTTTCCAATCTGACCACGATGCAATAAAATATGATCTAGTATCACACAAGCCATCATAGCCTCACCCACAGGAACCGCGCGGATACCCACGCAAGGATCATGTCGGCCCTTGGTGATAATGACCGACGATTGCCCAGACTTAGTGATCGTCTCACGAGGCCTCAAAATACTCGAAGTAGGCTTCACCGCAAATCGACAAACCAAATCTTGACCCGTCGAGATGCCACCCAGCACACCACCCGCATGGTTTGAGGAATAAACAGGCTGCCGATCATTACCCATAAAAATCTCATCCGCGTTGTCTTCCCCTGTCAAAGCAGCAACACCCATACCGGCACCAATCTCAACACCTTTTACGGCATTAATAGACATCATCGCTGCAGCAATATCCGTATCGATCTTACCATAAATAGGCGCTCCCAGCCCCGCCGGTGTTCCCCTAGCCACAATCTCAATAATGGCTCCAACCGAATTCCCCGACTTACGCAAATCATCTAAATACGAGGCCCATTCAACTGCTGCCTTAGAATCAGGCGTCCAAAATGGGTTTCGAGAAATTTGGTCCCAGTCCCATGCGTCTCGGTCAATTTTATGTGGCCCCATCTGAACCATACATCCAACGATCTCAAGCCCTGGTACAAGAGCTTTCAATACTTCCCGGGCGACACCTCCTGCAGCAACTCGCGCTGCAGTTTCACGCGCCGATGAGCGTCCGCCACCGCGGTAATCGCGAATGCCGTATTTCTGCCAATAAGTGATATCCGCGTGGCCAGGACGAAATTTCTCTACTATCTCAGAATAATCTTTGCTGCGCTGATCTGTGTTGCGGATCATCAATTGAATAGGAGTACCCGTCGTCAAACCCTCAAACACACCAGACAAAATTTCGACTTCATCCGCCTCGCGCCTTTGTGTTGTATATTTATTCTGGCCTGGTTTTCGCAGATCCAACCAATGTTGGATCATTGAGGCTTCAAGTATCACGCCTGGAGGGCACCCATCAACCGTTGCGCCAAGCGCAGGTCCATGGCTCTCACCCCAAGTGGTCACAGTAAATAATCGGCCGAAGCTATTCACAGACATTGCGCAATTCTCCTATACAGCGCGCGTAATAATCCAAATGCGCGGGCCAGAAAAGCTAATTATGTGAAGGACAGCCTGCTCAGGTACCGTAACCGCGCTAGGCAAGCCGATAAAAAATGCGGTTGACTGTACCACAGTAACTCATCAACCCATGAAAATTGCAACATCATCGAAGAGTTCGCAGATGCTAGGGCAAAACCAATATCGGTCCGATAACTTGGATAACCAGCATTTCAATCTGTCCTTCAAAAAGCACTAACCTCTGGCTTTGCCTTGCTTTGCCTTTTCACTTCAGCTAACACCGTTGGTACCTCGGGGAGGCTAGCAAATTAGCCTGAGATACGCACGTGCGTGACCCGTCGAACCTGAACCGGATTATACCGGCGGAGGGAAGGTCTGGAACGCTATCCAACACCTGCCACCCGTCTGTAGCAAAAAAAGGATAGAAACCATGAAAACTCTACTTTTAGCTGCGGGCCTCACTGCGATGACAACTTTGGCACATGCGCAGGACAAGCCCGTCCTAACCGTTTACACCTACGATAGTTTTGTCACCGACTGGGGACCAGGTCCTGCCATTGAAAAGGCGTTTGAAACGACCTGCGACTGCGACCTGCAGCTGGTTGCGGCAGGCGATGGCGCATCATTACTATCTCGTATTCAACTCGAAGGTGCACGGTCTGACGCCGATATCGTGCTTGGCCTCGACACAAACTTGACGGCACGCGCAAAGGCTACGGGCCTTTTTGCGACCTTGTCTACGTCACCAAATGGGCTTGACGTACCAGTAGAATGGAATGATGATACATTCGCCCCCTACGATTGGGGCTATTTTGCATTTATTTATGACAACACAAAATTAGAAAAAGTGCCTGGAAGCTTTCAAGAGCTCATTAATTCGCACAAAAACCTCAAAATCATAATCCAAGATCCAAGGTCTTCAACACCTGGCCTTGGCTTGTTAATGTGGGTTAAAACCGCTTACCCAAACACGGCAGATCAAATTTGGAAGGCCCTCGCACCCCGTATCCTGACCGTCACCAAAGGTTGGTCGGAAGCCTACGGTATGTTTTTAGAGGGCGAAGCAGATATGGTTCTATCCTACACAACCTCTCCAGCTTACCACATCATTGCTGAAGAAGACGCAACGAAATCGGCAGCTTCATTTTCTGAAGGGCACTACTTGCAAATCGAAGTGGCAGGTAAACTAAAATCCGCAGACCAACCAGAGCTGGCAGACAAGTTTCTGGACTTTATGACCTCCAATGAGTTTCAGTCGATTATCCCAACAACCAACTGGATGTATCCCGCAAAATTCCCACAAGAAGGTCTACCAAAAGGATTTGAAACACTTATCACTCCGGTTGATAGCCTCATAGCCTCCGCAAAGGACGCAGAAGAGATACGTGATATAGCACTAAGCGAATGGCTGACGGCACTGAGCCAATAAACATTGGCTGGGCTTCTGTCTGACACGCACTAGCAGAAATTGGCTACCCCCGCCTCAATCGGGGGGCCGTTCTTTTTTAACGCCGAGCAAAAAACCGCAATGACACAGTACCAAAAGCCGACGACACTGTTTGAAGTCCTCATGGGAGGTACCGTGCTTGCATTTTTGCTTCTGTTGACAGTCGGCACTGTTATAGCAGTCGGTACTGCAACATCGTTTCAACAGGGCCTTAATCCATCCGACTGGGCCGCAATCCGATTTACAATCCTGCAAGCTCTGACGTCTGCTGCGCTTTCCATCATGATTGCCATCCCAACTGCCCGCGCTTTAGCAAGGCAACAATTTCGTGGTCGTCAAATTATGATATCACTTCTGGGCGCACCCTTTATTTTGCCAGCCATTGTCGCCGTCCTTGGCATAATAGCTGTTTGGGGCCGCTCTGGTCTAATATCTGACGGGCTCAAAGCCTTAGGGACCGAACCTTTAAACATTTACGGGTTCACAGGTATCATTCTAGCTCATATCTTTTTTAACCTCCCACTTGCCACCCGCCTTATTTTGCAGGGTTGGCTTGCAATCCCATCAGAACACTTTCGTCTTGCGGCACAACTTGGCTTCAGCACATCCGAGATAAATCGTCGGCTGGAACGCCCCATGCTGCTCAGCATTATCCCAGGCGCGTTCCTTTTAATTTTCCTGCTTTGCATCACTAGCTTTGCAGTTGCCCTTGCGCTCGGCGGTGGCCCTCGCGCGACAACGGTGGAACTGGCAATTTACCAAGCAATACGCTTTGACTTTGATCTCTCCAAAGCAGCAACACTTGCGATAATTCAATTTGGAATTTGTACGCTCATAGCACTTGTTGCACTGAAAATCGCACGGCCTATGGATTTCACAATTAGCCTCGATCAACCTGCAAAACGTTGGGACGGGCATGAACGTCGCACACGAACCTTTGATAAAGTACTTCTACTATTGGTTGCGTTTTTTCTATTTGCACCACTAATTTCGATCCTCCTCAAGGGCCTACAACCACTCCTGTCTTTACCAACACAAGTCTGGCCAGCCCTTTGGAAGTCTGTATCTATTGCGATCCCAGCCGCCTTGATTACAACAACATCGGCCACTGCACTAGCCGCACTCATAGCTTCGCTTTCAAAACACACCGCTACCGCAGTAGAGTCTGTTGGCTTCCTAACGCTTGCCGCGTCACCATTTGTAATTGGCACTGGACTGTTCATCCTGCTCAACCCATATTTTAATCCATTCGCACTTGCGCTGCCTCTTACAATCGCAGTTAACGTCATCATGTCATTGCCCTTCGCGTTGCGTATAATCCTGCCTGCAATTACAAGAAACCAAAATGACTATGGTCGTCTTGGAGCATCACTTGGCATGACAGGGATCACCTTTTTCCGTCTTGCGATTTGGCCCCGCATCAAGCGCGCGCTTGGATTTGCGACGGGCCTCTCCGCCGCTCTCTCCATGGGCGACCTCGGCGTAGTTACCTTATTTGCGCCACCCGACTTTGCAACCTTACCACTTACCATGTACCGCCTGATGGCAGCCTATCAAATGGATGCTGCCGCTGGCACAGCCCTTTTGCTTGTTGCCACATCCCTCGCTCTGTTCTGGATATTTGATCGTGGAGGTCGTAGTGACCATTTCATTTGATAACGTGACCATAAAACAAGGAGCATTCACTCTCACGGCAGATCTATCGATTAAAAAGGGTCAAAAGATTGCCCTCCTCGGTCCATCTGGTAGTGGGAAATCCACGCTACTATCGGTACTCGCTGGGTTCAAAACTCCGACGTCCGGACGTATTTTGTGGAATGGAACGGACATCACAGATACGCATCCTGCAAAGCGCCCAATCACGCTGCTGTTCCAAGATCACAACCTCTTTCCACATTTGACTACAGCGCAAAACATAGGTCTTGGCATTCGTCCAAACCTTCGCCTTAACAACACAGAGCACGAAATGGTCGAATACGCCTTGTCCCGCGTTGGCCTAAAAGGTCAAAGTAAAAAACGTCCAGCACAATTGTCAGGTGGTGAACAACAACGAGTCGCTATTGCGCGCGCTTTGCTACGGGAAAAACCAATCCTAGCACTGGATGAACCCTTTGCGGCACTCGGTCCTGCGCTGAAGCATGAAATGCTCGATCTGGTGGCAGAAATTGTGCAAAACACTGGGGCAACTTTGCTTATGATTACACACCAGCCGGAAGACGCGCTGTGGATTACTGATCAAACCGTATTAGTAGCACAAGGCGTTGCCCACGCACCCAAAGATACAAAATCGTTACTGAAAAACCCACCCAAAGCCTTACGCGCTTATCTCGGGA
>DLZA01000109.1 GCA_003447515.1 Paracoccaceae bacterium | reverse complement strand
ACTTAAGCAGCCACCAAGAGCCATTATCATGCAACCTATCCAAATCCATGCAATGAAGGGCTTAACGTAAGTATGGAGAGCCCAGATCTCGCCTCCTCTCTCATTACCTAGAGAGATGTAGAGATCACGGGATAATGTACTGTGAATACCTGCTTCTGTTGTAGGCATATTTTGAACAGGATAAAAACGCTTCTCTGGATTTAGGTTGGCTACTTTTACACTGTTTTTGTATGCTTCAACTGTTGCGATTTGCGCAGTATAGTTTGGTCCTTTTACTGCTTCCACGCCGTTAAACACAAACTCATACTTTCCAAGAGTAAAGCGGTCACCCATTGAAACCGTTCGAATATCTTCTTTTTCCCAAGCGGTTATAGCCGAGATGCCAAATACTAAAAACCCCAAGCCTGCATGCGAAAGTGTTTTGCCCCAATCTGATCGTGGCAGGTTCCGCAACCTGCGCAGTGTTTCATTTACAGAGCCAGTTGTGTAGCGCGCGCGGATCAGCAAATCTAAGATAGCACCAAGAACAAGCCAGGCCGCCAAAACTAAACCAAACGGAGCCAACATCCGTCCTCCTGTTTGCAACGACCAAACTAAGACACCTAATGCTACAGATAATGCAAGTGCGCCACGCAACTGCTTAACGGATTTGGACACACTTCCTCGTTTCCAAGGCATGATCGCTCCGATTGGTAACGCGATGCATAACGCCACCATAAACGGAGTGAATGCTGCATCAAAAAAAGGTGCACCGACTGATAGTTTTCGCCCCGTCGTAATCTCCGCCACTAAAGGCCATATCGTGCCAAAAAACACAACTGTGGCAGCAACGACTAACAGTAAATTATTTAGGACAAGTCCACTTTCACGGCTAGCGAATGAAAACGCAGCATTGGTTTGTAACTGTCCAGCCCGTATCGCATAAAGCAATAGCGCACCACCAATGGCAATTGTAAGGATAGCAAGAATAAACACCCCACGTTCTGGGTCGTTGGCGAAGGCATGAACTGAAGTGATGACACCCGAACGCACAATGAAAGTGCCAATTAACGAGAATGAGAATGCTAGAATCGCAAGAAGAATAGTCCAAGATTTCAAAGCATCTCGCTTTTCCACTACAATAGCCGAATGAAGCAGTGCAGTGGCAAGTAACCAAGGCATGAAGCTAGCATTTTCAACAGGATCCCAGAACCACCATCCACCCCAACCCAATTCATAATAGGCCCACCATGATCCTAGGCCGATCCCAACGCTAAGCGTTACCCAAGCCAACAGCGTCCAAGGCCGGACCCATCGTGCCCATGCCGCATCGACACGCCCTTCAATTAGAGCAGCGACAGCGAATGAGAACGACATTGAAAGGCCAACGTAGCCCAAATACAAAAACGGTGGGTGAAACGCGAGCCCGGGGTCTTGAAGAAGAGGGTTTAGATCTTTGCCATCCATAGGCGGGCTGGCCAGGCGTGTGAACGGATTCGAGGTAAAAATAAGGAACATCAAAAAAGCAAAGGAAATCATTGACTGCACAGCCAACACACGTGCTTTAAGAGTTGCAGGGAGGTTGTGTCCATACAGCGCGACCAAAGCGCCGTAGAAGGCTAAAATCAGGATCCAAAGTAACATAGACCCTTCGTGATTACCCCACACCCCTGTTATTTTATAAAGCAATGGCTGGGCAGAATGGGAGTTGGTTGCCACAAGAATGAGTGAGAAGTCTGAGACTACAAAGCTGTAAGTCAGAGAGAGAAAGCCAATCACCACAAGCCCTAGCTGAGACACAGCAGAACTACTACCGAACTGCATCCATCCTGCCCAGTTCTTTTGAGCACCTATAAGAGGTATTACGGACTGTAAAAGTGCGATCGCAAAAGCGAGAAGTATTGCAAAGTGGCCGATTTCAGCGATCATTTGGCGCCCTCATTATAGCTATACTTGTTAATATAGCATTCTGTTGTGGGGCAACAATTCAAATTAGTGAGCTGTTTGTCGCGGCTTATACTTTCGTCAGTTCGCAACTAATTGTCAAAATGCACTTTTTTAACTGTATGACCATCCTTGAAAATAAGTACAATAGCAACGCACACCCTTCGACCCGTACTATTTCATCAACGCCATGCATTTCATAAATTCAATGTTACTCTAAATTTTCTTGCAGTCTGAGACAAAGACGCTGGCTTATAGTCAGCTCCGCATGTGTTATTCTTCAATCGGCTTGTAGAAACCCTGCTCTTTTAAAGCATCGGCGACTTCTTTAGGCATGTATTCCTCATCGTGTTTTGCAAGTATTTCTTTTGCTTCAAATAAACCATTAGCTAGCGTACCCGTTGCTATCATACCTTGGCCTTCGGCAAACAAATCAGGCAAAATACCCGTAAAGGTCACAGGAATCGTGGCGCGCCCATCGGTTACGGTAAACTTAGTTACAGTGCCATCTACAAAAATTGACCCCTCAACCACCAGCCCTCCAATCCGTATAATTTTACCATCTACGGGGCGTTTATCAACAATGTTACTCGGGCTGTAGAAATATTGAAAAGTATCCCCAACAGCGAAATAGATCGCGCAAAAAGCTGCCGTCATACAAACAAAGCCGAGACCAATTAGTTGAACACGACGTTTCTTTTTTAATCCCGCCATATGTGAAGCTCCATTTTGAAAGTGCGTTATTGTAGTATTACGTCATGTAAAAAAATAATGGGGTCAGAACAAAGGAAATTTCTAGTGGCACAGCCTGTCAGGAGATCGAAGGAATCAGAAATGGAAAAATCACGAGCAACTAATAGCGTGCAACATCACCTCTCTGCATGTCTCTTCCAAGACCCAAGCATGTCAACGTGGTTTGTTTGTTCACAAAAATGGATGGAGTGAGTTATCACGGGAACAAAGGCACCATTTCCAGCCCCATAGTTTCGGGCAAACCCAGCATCAGATTTGCATTCTGGATGGCCTGACCCGAAGAACCTTTTGTTAAATTATCTAGTGCCGAGAAAATCATCACCCGGCCCGGTTTACGATCAGCAATAACGCCTATGTGACAATAATTTGACCCACG
>DLZA01000410.1 GCA_003447515.1 Paracoccaceae bacterium | reverse complement strand
AGCTTGATTGTGCCGTTTGCGTCTAATGCTGCATCTACAAATAAACTATTTATTGAAATATCATCTGTAGCTTCAACAAATGCAGCGCCAGCCCCAGCCCCATCGCTGTAAACTATTTTAGTTTTTCCTGCGCCAATAGTTATATTAGCTCCAGATCCTTGAGAGATAATGATATTTTGAGATCCACTTGTAGCGTTCTCAATGAACCACATCTTACTGACTGTATTCGGCCCAATAGTAATTGTGCAGGCACTATCTAAAGTACCTGTATATTTTAAGTAAATCGCACGTCCAGCATCAGAAGTTCCATCTGCAATTGTTGTCGTGTGAGTGTCAGCATTAGTTGTTATAGCCTCTGTGCCATAACCAAACGCATCCGCGATTAGTTCGAGGTTTGTATTGGTCTTCGTACCCCATGAGCCAGAGTTTTCCCCTGTGGCCATTTCTTCGAGGCGAAGGTCATTTTCATAGGTACTAGCCATGTTGTACTATCCTTTTTTTTATTAGTCGATACGGATCAAACCAGCAGCGCCGGGTGATGGGAACACAATGCGAAATGTGCCAGAAGTAACTGTAAAGTCACCACCAAAATTTAGAACCGCAATCGAATTGTTGCCTGCCGTTGTGTCGTTATAAATCAAAGCGCCAGCAGTTGTGAATGATGCTGATGTCCACTCTGGATTATCAAAGTCAACATAAGCTGTTGTCCCGCTTGTACCAATCACTGGTGAAGTAAGTGTCTCACCACCTGTTGTATATCCACCTCCAGAAGCCACTTCACCGCTTGTGGTATAAGATGTCGTAGCCGCATCTAAAGACGCTGATGAAGTATACAGCGCAATTTTGATGGTATCAGAATCCATGTCCTGTTCTTTTTGGAACAAGTCTTCCTTGAAACTTGTACACATTGCTTGAGTAATAGCCATTATAAACCTCCGTTATATTCTGCTGCGTAGTCTCGCTGCATCTCTTGTACAAATAATTGCACTGCTTCGTCAAATTGTGTCTTGTAAAGTGCCAAGGTTTCTCCAGCTTTTAAAAAGGCTGATGCTTCGTAAAGACACGCCGATAATAACACATTTTCTGCGTTATCTCCAATCCAAGAATTTGCATTACCTGAACCTAAACCTGTTTCTGGTGCGATGTAATCAACTTGATAAGTTGATGTTGTCGCGTCTGGGGTTGGCGCAACAGTAAAAGTTGTGCCACCAATCGCCGCTGTTTTAGTGCTATACATCTCTGGAATGCCTTGAGTTGTAGCATTTGGCCAGTAGTCTCGCAAATATGAATCTACTCTGTGATTTAAGTATGAAGTCACATTTGCAGTAATAATAGAAACTTGTCTAATCATCCTTGCAGATGGCACAGTGTAATCTGTTGTGCCTTGTACTAGGGCTGCTGATGCATTTTTTCTAAAGCAAGGTAAATTAGGCAACCGCTGAAAGATCATTTCTTCGGCCTGCTCTATGATCTGATCGATAGATGCTGATAGCTCTGCGCTATCATCTTCCATGAAGTTTTGAATGTTAGATACTAATTGTGTGTAATTCATAGCCCATTACCCCATGTTCCATTGCCCCAAGCGTTGTTGCCCCACCCAACTGCTGGGTCTACAGATCCTATCGCTCCTGTTCCAGCTAAACCTGTTTCAGATATTTCAGTCTCTGCAATCTCGCTGCCTGTCGTGCCTACGCCGCCCAATCCAGTTATTGGTCCAACAATAAGATTAAAGTCACTACCAGCACCAGTTCCAATCACATGGACAGATCCAGTGCCAGATATACCAGATACTGATATTTCAGATACTGCTGTCTCTGCTCCTGTTGCGCCTGTGCCAGCTACGCCTGTCGCAGTTAATACATTTTCTGGAGCATACGCCCCAATTGCACCTGTACCAGCCACGCCTGTTTCTTCAATTTCAGATTCTGGGACTTCAGTCCCAATTGCTCCTGTGCCAGCCACCCCAGTAACAGTAGTGGCAAAAATTAAGTCACCTAGAGCGCCTGTGCCAATCACACTGGTGACGTTTACGTCAAGAGACACTATTAATTCAAAATCACCGATTGCCCCTGTGCCGACTGCTGGATTGATGGCAGGGTTTGGATAGACCGTACCCACAGCGCCAGTACCAGCCACTCCAGTGACCGAAACGTCCATTTCCAGTACAGACCCATGAGACACTACACCAAGCCCATGTATGCCCACTGGAGGGCGGTCCTGTATAGGCGTGAAGAAGTCGAAGTTGTACCCTATAAATACCTCTGCATTTTCGGGGTCCGTATCTGGGCGCGGATTGAATAGTGCCGTAGCATCGACAACATTCTTTGCGGGTGTGAGCTGTGGTTGTTTTGGCTCCCAATCATCTGGAGATACGCGAAGGCCATCCCAAGTGGTCATAAGATCCGTATACGGAACTTTTAAACCACCTCTGTCGCTAATTGCTTGGGACTTTTTGCCTCTTGCGTATTTTGCCATCAGTATAAATTCAGCGCAGTGGGCTGAACCCTCAGAGATACACCGTCGTTGTCTGACGCTGCCGCAAAGCTAAATGCACGTTCATACATTTCGTTTAAAATAGAAAACTTTTCTGTTGCAAATTTCATTGCCAGCTTGCTTGCCAGACCAGCACATATGCATTCATTCCAGCGATATGGAATATCTGGATCTTGGTTGGAGGCAGTAACATCGTCAAGCTGCCTGATTGCCCAGTACACCATACTATATGTCGTCTTATCTGGAACTTGCCAAAAATATGCGACAGGTGTGTATTGCTTATCAAGCATGTACTGGCTTGGCTTGCCGCCAGAATTTTTGTTTGGAAGCTGATTATAATCTGCAATCGATACACGGTTTATGATCTGATCAGATGTATCTGTTCCAGAGGTATCACGGATCACAGCATCGATGATATCAATTGTCCCTACTGGCAGTGTGTATTGCAGCGTTCCATTAACAAGCGTCAAGGTCTGCTGCTCTACAGCCCAATAGTTTATACCCCTATTAGCCCACTCGGAGAAGAGTAGGTTGAGACTGCGCCGTGCAGACACAGCCTTGTCACCAGTTTGAGTTTGGGTATCAATACCGCAACGCTCGAATGCTTCAGTTATGATTTCTTCGACATTTGGTTGAAACGCCACGGTTCCTGAAGTTGCCATTGAAAACTCCTAGTATTCTTTGATTACCCTTAGAACCAGTTGATATGAGTCTCCTACTGCTCCTGCGCCAGCAGTCGTAAACTTCACATCCCCAGTTGGGTTTGTTCCATACGACTTCGTTGAAGGAAGGCCACCAAACTTTGAAAAATCGTGATAACCAATATCGTCATCACCAATATTCATCAAGATTATGTCTACGTCAGCATCTGCCAAGATCCTCACGGTCATGCTTTTAATGACCCACCATCCTTCGATGATGCGAACAGCCGTGCAAGCTTCGCCATTCGCGTTAGGAGCGAGTGTAGAAACATCAATCTTTAGAACAGCACTTTCGTCGCCAGTATCAACATATTGATATTGGAACGCAAACACGGCCTCTCTGGTGCTATCACTGAGCTTTTTTACTGATACGATGTCAGCCATTTGCTAGTCCTTCTTTTTTGCAGGACGGCCACGTTTCTTTGCAACTGGAGCGTCTTCCCAAGCCTCATTTACATCAGGCGTGGATGGATCGTCAGCTTTAAGTGTGCCATCTGATTTTCGAGCGCGAACTTTAACAACACCGATTCCTCGGGCTGCTAGTTCTTCTTCGGATGCGGGTTTGAATCTACTCATAACCTACTTCCTTATGCTGCTGCGATTGTAGCACCAGTGTCAGAACGCTTCCAATCTGTGCCATCAGAGAAGGCTAGGATAGCAGCACCCGCCGCGCCGTTGGAAACAAATACAACCGTACCAGCTCCAGCATCTGAAGCAGATGGGGCATTTGCAACTGTGTAAGTAGGAACAATGATGTCACCAATAAATCCATTGGTGGAAGTGACTGGACCTGTAAATGTAGTATTAGCCATTTTTAGTACCTTTTTGCATAAGGATTTGCTTTGCAGTCTATGCAACGTCAGGTGGGCAAGTGAACCTGTCTACAAAGCTGATATGATGCCCTTCCAAAAAATATACATCACATCCAAACAAAAAGAAAGAGGCGATCCGAAGACCGCCTCAATCAAACCTAACAGAGAGGAGAAGTTAGGTAATTAAGCGCCTTGTGATCCGAAGACCCCACGCCAGTCAGTAGCACCGAAGCTG
>DLZA01000301.1 GCA_003447515.1 Paracoccaceae bacterium | reverse complement strand
CAGACCAGAAGACGGCGTTTGACCGAAGCCACGGTTGATTGTTTCTAATCACGGGTATTCAGACAAATTATCTGGTTGGTTAAAATGTGCAATAAACCAACTGGATCGTTATCCACCCAACCCAGCGTTGTTAGACGTGTGGAGACCTGGTGGCTTTCGAACCAGTATTGACCGAAGCATATTACTCCAAATGACATGATGGCACCTGCACAAATGAACGACGAATTTACGACTCTCCAAGACCGGTGCCACCGCTATGTGCATAATATCCTTTTAACGAATGGCCAAATGGGGCAACCATGATCTTTCCAAAAGGCCTCACACCATCTAGAAAACACTACTATAATAATTTAAGGCCTAGCACTTAGGTGCAATACTCAGGTCGGATTTAAACTAAATCATATCGCACGCTTGCGACTTTCATCGATGTAAATCTCACGCAAACGTTTGGACACGGCACCTGGTTTGCCATTGCCAATTGTTTCACTTTCAATTTTTACAACTGGCATTACAAAAGTCGATGCCGAAGAAATAAACGCTTCATCGGCCATTTTTGCCTCTTCAGAGGTGAAATTGCGTTCTTCAATTTCCATTTGAGATTCTTTAGCATATTTTAGCAAAGAAGCCCGTGTGATCCCGTGTAAAATGTCGTTTGAAAGACCACGTGTGATTATCTTGTTGCCCATAACGATATAGGCGTTGTTGGATGACCCTTCTGTTACAAATCCATCTTCAACCAGCCACGCATCATCGGCGCCCGCCGCCTTGGCCATCATCTTACACATCGACGGATATAACAATTGAACAGTTTTAATATCACGACGGCCCCAGCGAATATCATCGGCAAAAATCACCGATATGCCGTTCTTTGACGCATCAGTGTCGAGTAACGGCTTAGACTGTGTGAAAAGACACAGAGTAGGCTTCGCATCCTTTGGGTACACAAAATCTCGATCTGCAACGCCGCGTGTGATTTGCAGATAAACACCGCCCTGTTCTACTTTGTTTACACGAACGAGTTCTCGGTGGATTTCTAATAAGTCGTCAAAATCCTCTGGCCTGCGCATGTCTAACTCGCTCAACGAACGTTCTAAGCGCTTTAAATGGCCTTCAAATTCCAATAGTTTTCCATCCAAAACTGACGTTACTTCATAGACGCCATCTGCCATCAAAAATCCACGGTCAAAGATCGAAACCTTCGCTTCGTTCTCTGGCAAGTAATCTCCATTCAAGTAAACTATTCTCATCGTCACATCTCCTAAATAGGCCATCATGGGCCTGTAGTGTTTTTTAACAAAAATGGATCGCCGCACCAGTGCGAAGCGATCGGTTGCAAGCTTCGCGAAGGACCAAACAGGCGTGGGTGGCAATCGGCTGTGCCAACCAAAGAGCCTTAGTCGGGGTGCTATCAGGGCAACTTATCATCGCATGTAATTCTTCATCGTCGTACTGCAATTTAGCTGGGATCTCCAAATGCCAAGCCAATTGACTGACCTCTGCCTCTAAACGCATCACGGACCCAAGCGGCCATAAATGTTCACAGTCCTTTGTGAAGCGTTTGGGTACGATTGGAGTTTCGAACGGCACAGGCACATAGTACCCATCACAGTCCGAATGAATACTCAAGTGTACGAAAGGTGGCTGATTCGGTTTTTCTTTGGCCTTTAAAATTTTCCTAAACGCTTTACCAACAAGGGTAAGATTTCCTTTGCCAGACAGGTGCTCAAAAAATTCTTTCGCAAGCGCGTCCGCATGCTGCCTTTGCGAACCATCTAACAATGTATCACGAGGAATGCTTCGACCTTTCCAGTACATTGCAGCCACTTCACGCAGAGCGTGTAAGCCCGAATATCCAATCATGTCTACTGTCCAAACCTCACAATCGGTTGGCTCACCCAACCGGTCGTACCCCTCTGCTGCAAGTGCTTGATCGATGCGTTTAATGCTTGAGAAGGCAATCTCCACCTCTTCAGAATCTTTGGAAATCGCATTGGCGAGATAGCCTACTTGAATAGATAGCCCCATCGCTGACTACCCCCAAAGCCCAACAGAGGGACCGTGCACACCTGACTCGTCAAAGAAAAGAGGTTCTAAGCGGTCTTCGGCCAACAATAGAGGTCCGTCAAGATCGGTCACTGCCGCATTTTGTGCCACAATTGTTGCAGGTGCCATGGCCAAGGATGATCCGACCATACAGCCAACCATGACTTGATACCCGGCTGATAGCGCAGCATCACGTAATCGCAGTGCTTCAGTCAATCCACCCGTCTTATCAAGCTTAATATTCACCATGTCGTACTTACCTTTCAAATGCGAAAGAGACGCCGTATCGTGACAGCTTTCGTCGGCACAGACGGGCAGAACACGCTCCAACTCAAGGAGCGCTTCGTCTTGACCCGCCGGCAAAGGCTGTTCCACCATTTGCACACCCAACCTCACTAGAACAGGTGCAAGTGTTTGGTACAGCTCTGGCGTCCAACCCTCATTCGCATCCACAATGATCCGCGCATCAGGCGCACCACGACGCACGGCCTCGATCCGTGCCACATCTTCTTCGCCACCACCAAGCTTAGTTTTTAACAAAGGTCGAAACGCATTCTCTGCCGCTTGCCTTTCCATCGCATCTGGCATGCCAAGCGACAAGGTATAGGCTGTAATTTCAGGCTTGGGTGCTGGCAAGTCTAGCAAATTCCAAACCCGTTTTTT
>DLZA01000113.1:4871-6641 GCA_003447515.1 Paracoccaceae bacterium | reverse complement strand
GACGGTTCATTTGCTTCGTTCAAAACCGGCATGAGAACGCGTAGGTGGTCGTGATAGGTTTTCAGTCCGTATTCGAGATCAGATAGTATGATTCCGTCATAGGCAGAGGATTTTGTCGCTTCACAGGACCAGATTGTGAGCATCTGGTCCTCTTTCACGGTGTCATTGTCGATACGGCCAGATAGGTAGCGTGCGGCTTTCATTTCGCGACTGTCGTCTGGGTGTCCGATGATGCCGCCGCGTTGCTTAGTTTGCGTAGGGGTGACGGGGATTTCCTGGTAGAAAAACACGCCGTCGGGATAAAGCCCGATGACTGTGTTGGGAAACATAGCGAGATAGACCCACGCCTGTTGGTGGCTACCTGGTAGGCCATCGATTTTTGGTAAGAATTTGCGATAGTTTCGTACAGACCACGATTTGGATGGGCCTTCGTTGAAGGGGCCAAAAGACCGGGATGTGCCATTGATATAGGGTTCGTCGTAGTAGTCTTTGCCGTAAAGGTCGTGCAGGCCTGGATGGGCTTGGCGCACGTGATAACCCTCGTTGTCCACGTCACGAACGGATTTCCAGTTGACGTTGGCCTCTTCAAAGACGTCTGTGGGTTCGCGACAGATCATATCTGTAATTCGGTACGGTGCAATTTCGTCATCAAAGCGGCCTAGGACAATCGCTACGGAAGGTTGCGGACCAGGCAAAAACCGGACAAAAATGAATCCATTCCAAATTTCCATTTCCAATGGCTTTAGGCCTAATCTGGCTGGGTCCATTGGTGGAAATGTGTCTTTGTCCGCCACGCCGCGCAAGGTCCCATTAAGGTTGTAGGCCCAGCCGTGGTATGGACAGATCAGTGCTTTGTTACAGGTGCCACGAACATCGCCCACAACGCGGGAGCCGCGGTGGCGGCATAGGTTATGAAAGGCGCGGATCTCATTGTCGTGACCACGGATGATAAGGGCGCGTTCATCTGCAATGTCGAGGGTAACATATTGACCTTCGCTTGCCACTTCGGAAATATGGCAGACCAATTGCCAGTGAGTACGGAAAAGAACGTCGCGTTCAAGATTGAAGAGTTCGTCAGAAAAGTATGTCCAGCCGGGCAATCCTGAACGGTCCCAGTCTGCCGGAATATTATTTTTTTCATCGAGCATTCGGTATACCCCTCAATTAGTATGCAACGGTTAAATGGGGCTCAGGGCAAGTAAAAAATTAAATGTGGCCTTCAGCTTTCAATTCGCTCGTAACCCTTTCAATGGCGGCACGCAGAGTTTTGACGAGGAAGTCCACGTTTTCACGCGTGAGCGTGAGAGGCGGTGACATGACGTTAAGGTGACCTATGGGACGGACCAATAGGCCCATATTTTCCGCCGCGTTGGAAATGCGTTTGCCAATGTTGATTTCGTCTGGCAGTAGTTCCTTGGTAATTTTGTCTTTGACGTTTTCTACACACATCATCAATTTTTTGCCACGCACGTTGCCAACAATTTCTAGGTCATTGAGCGTGTGGAGTTGTTCTTCAAAATACATGCCAACCTCGGTTGCATTTTGCATGAGATTTTCGCGTTCCATAATTTCGATATTTTTGAGTGCCGCCGCACAGCAAACGGGGTGGCCCGAATAGGTAAAGCCACTGGCGAACCAACGGTTTTCGTCACCCTGCGAAATTATGTCATGGATGCGGTCAGAATAGATCATTGCGCCCATCGGGAGGTAGCCTGATGATAGACCCTTCGCGGAGATGATAATATCGGGAATGATGTCGAACTCTGCCTC
>DLZA01000113.1:0-4573 GCA_003447515.1 Paracoccaceae bacterium | reverse complement strand
GAACTCTGCCTCAATTGAGAAGAAATGGCCAAGGCGTCCAAAGGCAGTCACCACCTCGTCTGCGACGAACAGTATATCGTATTTTTGGCATACCTCCCACATGCGTTTGAGGTAACCGTTGGGGGGGACGAGAACACCGCCAGAAGCTTGAATCGGTTCAGCAAAAAATGCACCAACTTTGTCTGCTCCAATTTCTGTTATTTTGGTTTCGAACTCATTAATGAGTTGGTCAGTGAATTGATCTTCAGTTAACTGCCCTCCAGCGCGATAAAAATGCGGGGCGGACACGTGATGAATGCCGTCACGAAGATATTGAAATTCCTCAACTTTGTCGGAAGCTTTATTGCCAATGGACATAGTGACGAATGTAGAGCCGTGGTAGGCTTGATCCCTCGCTATAACGTGGTTTTTTTGGGGACGACCCATACAGTAATTATAGAAGCCAATGAGTCGGTACGCTGTGTCCACAGCGGTAGAGCCGCCTGTGGTAAATTGCATATGATTCAAATCACCTGGCGTTAGGGAAGCAATTTTTTCACCAAGCAAGGCGGCAGGACCATTTGTCATATCTACGAAGGTCGAGGAATAAGCAAGCTCGCGTATTTGACTTGCAATGGCGTCAGCCATTTCTTCGCGGCCCAAGCCAATGTTGGTGCACCACATACCACCGACGGCATCGAGATAGGTTTTCCCGTTTGCGTCTGTCAAATAGCAGCCTTTACCGGAGGCAACGACCATTGCACCTTCTTTTTCTAAGCTGTCAAAGTGGGTCCATGGATGAAGATTATGGCGCTGGTCAAGCTCGCGGAGGTGCGCTTCGGCGTCGTTCAGGCGGTCTCTATTCAACATGGCATGCTCCCTTTAAATACGAAGATTTAGACAAGACTAGTTATAGCTTTTCAAGAGATTTTGCAGATTTGTTGCATCTGATCAGATAAATAGTCGTTATGTTTAATCGTTTGTGTTGTGGCTTATTAGAATTCATTCTTTCTCACCCGGCATGTAGTAAAGATTGGAAGCATTAAAAATTACTTAGCAATGCAGGAAATGCTGTGCATTAAAAACTACTTAGGTTATTTCAAGCTGTTTTGCTGAACTCAGTAAAAGTGAATATTTACATGATAAAACGTATCTTTACGATATATCGTTTTTAGAAGGCAGGGTGATTACACTTATCGTCCCTTCCAAACGGGATCTCGACCCTCAGAGAAGGCTTTTGCCCCTTCTAACTGATCTTCGGAGGCATACAGCTTGTCGATGGAGTGCAGCTGGCGCTGAGTGATACGGTTCATAGCGTCTTGGAATTTGCTGTCCTCAGAATCTCGCACAATTTCTTTAATCGCGGCATAAACAAGTGGTGGACCACTTTCGAGTTTGCGTGCCATGTCCCATGCCATTTTCATCAAATTGGCAGCTGGGTGGATTTGATTCACAAAGCCCCATCGGTGTGCTTCTTCTACATTAAGCCAGCGCCCGGTGAGCAGCATTTCCATTGCAATATGATGGGGAATTCGCTTCGGCATCTTAATACTTGCCGCATCGGCCACAGTGCCTGAGCGGATTTCTGGCAATGCAAAGGTGGCATGATCTGCAGCAAGTATTATATCTGCGGATAATGCCAGTTCCAGCCCACCACCACAACAAATGCCGTTTACTGCGGCGATTACAGGTTTGTTCATGCCACGCAATTCTTGCAATCCGCCAAATCCGCCAACACCGTAGTCTCCATCGACCTGGTCACCATCAGCAGCGGCCTTGAGATCCCAGCCTGGACAGAAGAATTTATCGCCTCCTCCTGTGATAATGGCTACCCTTAGATCAGGATCATCGCGAAAGTCAGCAAAAACATTACCCATGATTTTGCTTGTTTTCAAATCGATAGCATTTGCTTTTGGGCGGTCGAGTGTGACCTGTAAAATGCTACCTTCGCGGTGTATTTTGATTGGGTTGGTCATTGGGTCAGTCCTTCAAGATGGAAAAGGGGTCATTGTTTGGATCCGTATTTGGCATGTATTCGCAAACAAAAGTGGCATGATCTGCTGCTGGTTTACCGAGCAGCTTTTCAGTTACGTAAACGGCCATGTCTATACCTGCAGAAACACCAGAAGACGTGACGAATTTACCATCTTCAACCCAGCGTGCGTTTGGCTGCCAATTTACATTCGGCGCGTTTTCAAAAACCCAGTCAAACGCATTTTTGTTTGTAGTGGCGTTACGCCCATCCAGCAGTTCTGCTTTGGCCAAAAGCAGTGATCCAGTGCACACGCTAAGCACGAGTGTGGCCTGATTTGATGCCGCATTCAACCATGTCAAAAATGAAGGAGAGTGCATTTCTGTGCGCACACCACGCCCACCTGGCACCAATAGAATATCATAGTGCACCTCATCTGCGAATGTGTCATCGGGAGCAGTTGCAGGACCTGAAGAAGCATGAACCGGATCTGTCAGTTCACCGACGGCACGAATTTCAAAGACATCGTTGTGGACACAAAAAATTTCAAGTGGACCGTAATAATCCAACATTTCAAAACCTGGAAAAATGACTGCACCAATGGTTTGTTTTGTCATGTGTCTCTCCGTATCAAGGCGTCTGCTGCGATGGCATCGTTAGGGGTGCAGATTAAAGGGTTTACCTCAATTTCTTCCAAGCCATCTGCATTGGCAAGGACGTAGCTTTGAATTGCAGTGATGGCGTCAATGACGGCGGGAATATTCGCAGTAGGTGTGCCGCGAAAACCGTTTAGAAGTTTTGCGGATTTGAGCGATTGGAGTCCTGCATCTATATTATCCCGTGTTGCGGGGATCAGCATGGAGGCACTGTCGGTTAATAATTCGGTGAGCGTGCCACCTGCGCCGAGTGTAAGCACAAATCCATGTGCTGGATCTTTTACAACGCCAATTAAGAGCTCTGCAACGCCACCTATGAGCATTTCTTCAACTAGGAAAGTTTCGACCGGCATGGTGGTAGCGGCCGTTTGAACTGCATCTGGAGTTTGAAGGTTGAGGGCGATGGCATTTGCTTCGGATTTATGAGCGATTCCTTCGCCTTTCAATGCAACAGAAAATCCAATAGTTTTTGCGATTGCTGCTGCATCTTCGGGAGAGGCAGCACGTTTAGAATTTGGAATGCGCAGGCCATGCAAAGCAAGCGCCTTTTTTGCTGTGGCCTCTGATAAAATTTTTGGATTTTTTGAGGGTGTGGGTAACAACAGCTTCACGTTTGCTGGGCAAGTAAAACTAGCAGCGGCTTCAATTGCTTCAATTGCTTCGGTCATGCCAAGCAGAGGTATTACGCCAACAGCAGTGAGGCGCTCTGCAATACGTTCTGAGAGGTTTTCGGGGAGGGTTGCCACCATTGCGACGTTCCCGCCCGTTTGGGCTTTGGCGCGGCCGGCTGCTTCAATTGCGCAATCCCAATCGGTATCTGAACAGCGATCATTACGCGGAAAATCTACAATCACGAGGGTCAGCGCGAGGTGGGGTTCCATCATCGAGGCCCATGCGGCGGTCATCGCATTTGAATCGCGCCAAATGTACGTGTGATAATCGAGTGGATTGGCGAGTGCGACCATTGGGCCGAGTGCGGCACGTAGGTTAGTTTGTTGGGATTGAGTGAGAGGTGGAAATGTGAGGCTGTGGCCAATAGTAGTGTCCGCAGCAAGACTCGCTTCGCCTCCAGAGCAGCTGATAGAGGCGATGTTGGTATTTGGTAATGGGCCTGCATAATGCAAAATTTTTAATGCTTCCAGGAGTGTTGGAAGGCTATTCACCCGCGCTATATTGAGCCGCTTTAGAAGAGCGGTTGCCCCAGCATCGCTACCTGCAACAGAAGCTGTGTGTGAAATTGTGGCGGCCTTTGCTTGTTCGGACTTCCCAACTTTTAACGCAACAATGGGTTTGTTTAGACGGTGTGCTTCAGCGGCAAGTCTTTCGTAGCTGCGCAAATCATTAAAGCCTTCGATGTGCAGGCCGAGCGCAGTGATGCGCGGGTCTTGCAACATTTCAAGACCGATATCGGCCATGCCAGTTTGCGCCTGATTACCTGCACATGCGATGGTGGCGATGGGTAATGCACGCGCCTGCATAGTAATGTTTATGGCCATGTTGGAGGACTGTGTTATTATACCGACGCCCTCGTTTACGGGTTTGCCGCCGTGCTGATCTGGCCATAGGATCGCGCGATCAAGGTAGTTTATGATGCCGTAACAATTTGGGCCAAGGATTGGCATGTCACCAGCAGCAGCGACTAGCCGTGTTTGCAGGTTCATGCCTTTGTTGTCTTCTTGTTTAGCCTCAGAAAAGCCAGAGGCGAAACAGATTGCACCGCCGGCACCCATCGTGCTCAGTTGCGACACCACATCAAGTGTGATGAAGCGATTGACGCCGATAAAGCAGGCGTCGGGTGGGTAGGGTAGGTCCGCAAGTTCCGCGAAACTGGTAATGCCCGCCAAAGGTTTTCGTTTAGGGTGAATGGGGTAAATTTTACCTTTAAAACCCATTTTTATGGCTTGCTCTGCGACAGATTTACACCAAACACCACCTCCAATAATGGCGATAGATTTTGGATTGAATA
>DLZA01000137.1 GCA_003447515.1 Paracoccaceae bacterium | reverse complement strand
GTAAGCACCTTTCCCTGCATACGGGTAATAAATCTGCTTTGGTGTATACTTCTCCAAAAAAGGGTCTTTAAAGAATATTCTGTGTTTTTTATTTCTGGCAGGTATCGCAGACAAACGCTCGGCGGCCCCTAATATCGAAGCGACGTATCTCACTCTTGCAACTTGGGCACTGTTTTTTTGCAAAAATATTCACCCGCTCTTTGTATCGTGTTTTTGATGGCTGTGCGTCGTCTACAGTAATAATAGCATTGTGTTTAACTCCAATTGTCAGGAGCGCTTTAGCATCATCCCAAATTTGGTCGAATGTCTGGCGGCTAATTTCCCTCCCTGGTGTTTCGGGGTGGACTGATTGTCGCCACAGAATTTCGGACCTATAGATGTTCCCAATGCCAGCCATTACAGACTGATCCATAATAAGTTGACCAATTGGTGCTCTACTCTTTGTTATTTTCTTGAAAGCGAGTTCTGGATTAGAATCGGAACGCAGAACATCGGGGCCTATTTTATGAATCAACGCTGTTATACCATTGACATCCAGAACCCGGCAAATAGTTGGACCATTTATGTCAACGGCATGTGTTTTCCCAATTAAACGGACACGTACAGCACCTCGAGGTTCCTGCAGTGGTAATTTATGTTTCCTAATGCGTCCAAAAAGACCAAGATGAATATGTAGTGCTTGGTTGTTGTCAAAGCGGTAGAGTAGATGCTTGCCAAATGCCTCCACAGTTGAACAAAGTTGGCCCGATAGAATGGAGGCACCTTGGGAAAACCGGCCTTGCGGGGATTCTACCTCTAACTTGCGTTTCGCCAATATACGGCGATGGTCGCGCGCCGCTCTGTGGATTGTATGACCTTCAGGCACTATGTTTTCCAAACCCCTCTAATTATGCCTAGCAAAATAAGTTTTGTTAAATAGCAAGAACAGAATAGCCAGACGGGCTGGCTATGCCATGGCAGACACAGCATTAACTTTTGAACCATTTCTCTACCGATTTGATCTGAGACTTTTAAGCGGTGATTTTAGAGTTGCACAATCGTCCTCAGGATTCCAAATAGGAAGCCCGTCACGGTTGCCCCACTCTTGCCAGGACCCGACATAATTTCGAATGCGAGGATAATCGAGCAGTCGAAGGGCCAAATAGGCATGCGCAGAACGGTATCCGGTATTGCAGTAAAGCGTGATTTCTTTGCCGGGTGTGACACCCAAACTCTCGAAGGCTTCAGTTAACTGATCCGCAAACCTCATGCACCCACTCTCGTGATCGTATAGGTCCTCCCAATCGCGGTGTTTAGCGCCGGGTATGGCACCGCCGTGGCGGGCTCGGTTGTCTGTTCCCAAGAATTCTGCGCGGCTTCGGTTATCGACGATAACACAGTCTGGATTGTCTATAGCGTCAAGGACACTGCTATAAGTCGCAGTCCTTTCTGGTGCAACAGTATGCACGAACTTGACCGGCTTTGGCGGGTCGCATTCGGTATCCACTGCACAGCCTGCCGCTAACCAGGCCGCCATTCCACCGTCCAATACATGTACATCCGTGTGGCCGAGATATTCCGCGAACCAAAAACCCCGCGCCGCGCACATATCGGTGAATTCACCAACGAAAACAATAGTGTCGCCCTCGCTCACCCCACGCCAACCCAATAAATTGGCCCACATACGCGTGAAGGATGCCAAAGGTGCCGGGTCAGTGTCATCAGTGTTGACGAAATATAGATCAAAGTGACGTGCGCCCAAAATGTGACCTTTCGCGAACTTTTCGGCGGGACGGGTATCTATAATCACAAGCCCAGGTTTCCCTGACTGTTCCCGCAGAGTTTCAGGTGACCACAATAAATCCGGATTGGCATATCCGCGTGCCGCAATGTCCATTGGTCACTCCGTTTCACTTGATATTGATTGTTTTAATTTCCGCAGGACGACTTCGATTTCATCTTTAGTTGTAAAGTATCCCAGACTGAAACGCACCGCGCTTAATGCCCTGTTGCGATCAATACCCATGGCCGTTAGCACCGGCGAAGGTTCCATTTGACCCGTATGGCAAGCCGAACCGGTAGAGGCGGCAATCCCATCCAAATGTTGCAGAACAGTGGCTCCCTGATTATCGAGAAAGGATACGTTCAAGGTATTGGGCAGGCGAGCGATGGGGTCGCCATTCAGCAACACCCGATCCCCAAAATTCACTCGTAGGCCCTCCCAGAAAAAGTCACGCAATGTCCGTATGGACTTGACCGAAGACAGTGCCGCCGCAATCTCGGCGGCTTTGCCAATTGCTGCGATTAAAAGAGCACTTTCCGTCCCTGCCCTGCGTCCGACTTCATGACCAGCTCCATGAATGAGACGCTCCAGGACAACCCCACGCCGGATGTAAAGCACACCAATGCCTTTCGGGGCGCCGAACTTGTGACCGGCCAACGATAACATATTAACGCCAGAATCAACAACATTCAAAGATACCTTGCCCGGGGATTGTGCTGCATCCGTATGCATGAGCACATCATGATCTGCTGCAATTTGAGCGATCTCTGCGATTGGCTGGAGCGTTCCGACTTCATTGTTAGAATGCATTATACTGATCAAAGTAGTCTGCTCTGTAATTGCCTTTCGGACATCATCTGGATCAACCCGTCCCATACCATCGACAGCTAGATAGATCACTTGTGCTCCCTGAGTTTCGAGATAACGGCAGGTTTCGATGATCGCTGGGTGTTCCACCTGCGAGGTGATAATATGGTTGCCACGATCCCGCTGGGCGTTAAAAGCGCCCCTCAAAGCATAATTATTAGCCTCTGAACCACCGCTTGTGAAAACAATTTCATCAGGCCTGGCACCTAAAAGGTCGGCGACCT
>DLZA01000151.1:4566-4702 GCA_003447515.1 Paracoccaceae bacterium | reverse complement strand
GGAAGTGTCCGATTTGCCCTTTGGTTGGAACCTTCCAAACTGGTTACTACGCCGAGAATTAATGGCTCAAATGGAGACTTTGGACACTGCAACCTTTCGTCAAGGCGTCGGAACCAAGCGGATACTTGCCCGCAAT
>DLZA01000151.1:0-4235 GCA_003447515.1 Paracoccaceae bacterium | reverse complement strand
CACAAGGACTCGTGACGTTAACCGATGGTTCAGCAATCACCGCGCAGTTGATTATTGCTGCCGATGGAAGGAATTCACCTATTCGCGAAATGGCAGGGATTGGCGTAAAAACATGGCGCTATGGGCAAAAAGGAATGGTATTTACCGTATCCCATACAAAACCCCACGAAAATGTTTCAACTGAAATCCATCGCACAGGGGGCCCGTTTACACTTGTACCCCTACCTGATTGTGACGGCTCACCTCAGTCTGCAATTGTGTGGATGGAAACAGGCCCAGAAACCGCCCGTTTGATGGATCTGTCTGATACCAATTTTGCGCGAGAGGCGACAGCACGCAGCTGTGGTGTTGTTGGACCGCTCACACTGACCAGTCAACGAGCCGTTTGGCCAATTATCTCCCAAAAGGCAGACCGGCTAACTTCTGAACGTACGGCGCTGATCGCTGAAGCGGCCCATGTAATGCCACCTATAGGCGCTCAGGGTCTGAATATGTCGCTAACTGATATTCAAACTTTAGTGGAATTGTCTGACGAGCATGAACTTGGATCGGAACAAATGCTCACGGCCTACGAACGCGCTCGAAAAACAGATGTGTCTATTCGTCTTCAAGGGGTGGATTTGTTAAATCGTGCATCCCTTACCGCTGACCCAAAATTACGAGTTTTGCGCTTGAAGGGCCTGCAATTTTTGCACGGTTCCATCACGGCGCGCAAACTAGCTATGCGGGCGGGGCTTGGAAGCTAATTATTCAGCCGCCGTGGCATGTTTAAAGCCACCATGATGGATCGCCACCAGTAATTCTTCACGCTGTTTTGCAACAACTTCAGCATTTTTCTTTTTCACGTGGCCAAAACCACGGATTTGCATAGGTAATTCGAACAACGCCAAAACTAATTCTCGCGTCTCAGGTGTTATCAACGGTAGTAATTCAACAACATCCGCCTCGAACTCTTTAACCAAAGCCCGTTCCATTCGTCGTTCTGCGGTATAGCCAAATAAATCAAACAATGTACCCCTAAATACCTTCCCCTTTTGCAGTAGTTTAAAAAGGCTCAACACCCAGGGCCCAAACTCACGCTTTACGGAATAACCTTCAGCCGTTTTTCCTGGTAAAAAAGGAGGCGCAAGATGGAAGCGTATCGCTTTGGCTTTGTCGAAATTCTCCGACACCATCTGCTCCACGTTGGCCGCATGAAGCCTCGCCACTTCATATTCATCTTTATATGCCAATAACTTATGATAAGATATTGCCACTATCTCGCGCAATCCCACATCTTCAACCTTACTGACAAAATCGCGATACCGGGATGCCAGTTTTTTATTTTGATATGCAACCAATTCATTAGAACGGTACGCAATCATCTCATCAAGAGACTCTGGAAGTTTAGCCACACTGGGGCCTAACGACCGCGCTGCATCCTCAGGGTGTAACATCGCCCAACGACCCACCTGAAACGCACGTTTGTTGCCC
The DNA here is from genome assembly GCA_003447515.1 of Paracoccaceae bacterium. GTDB lineage: Bacteria > Pseudomonadota > Alphaproteobacteria > Rhodobacterales > Rhodobacteraceae > Amylibacter. The sequence goes on along the minus strand of DLZA01000151.1, from coordinate 2,762 downwards.
TCTACCCCTGCACCATTTAACGAGATTGCTTGAAGGATGCTTTCGTGCGTCAATGGAATTTGACCGTTTTGCCAGGCAGCACCAACAATCAACATATTTGCGAAAATGCTATCACCTAAATGGACACGCGCTAGCTCTGTGGCATTCAAAAATAAAACAGCATCTTCACCCAAGCGGCCTGTTAGTGACATAAGCATGCGATCACTTGGTAGCGAAAATTCGGTATTTTTTGTAAATTCGCCTGTGATAATCTCGTGACTGTTGCACACAACCTTGGTGCGGTCGCGCAGCATAAGACCGAGGGTCTTTGCGCCTGCCGTCACTACCAAATCACCACCAATCACACTGTCAGCTTCGCCTACAGCAACTCGCACAGCGCTGATATCCTCCGGAACATTAGCGAACCGGCAATGGATGTGCACCGCACCCCCTTTTTGTGCAAGCCCGGCCATCTCCATCATGCCGGCACCTTTACCTTCAACATGGGCTGCCATGGCTAGCACCGCACCAACAGTCACGACCCCTGTGCCACCCACTCCAGTGATCACCATATTATAGGTCCCATTAATGCTCGGCACTTCAGGTTCTGGTAAATTAGGCAGCTTCATACCGCTGGCTACCTGTCTTTTCGGCACTGCGCCTTCAACAGTCACAAAACTGGGGCAGAACCCGTTCACACAGGAAAAGTCTTTATTACAGCTCGACTGATCAATTTTGCGCTTGCGTCCCAACTGCGTTTCAAATGGTGTAACGGAAACACAGTTCGATTTTACACCGCAGTCACCACAGCCTTCGCATACCGCAGGATTTATAAAAATACGCCGGTCAGGATCCGGAAAGAGACCACGTTTACGACGGCGACGTTTTTCTGCAGCGCAAGTTTGCGCATAAACAATGGCAGACACGCCTTTAGTTTTGCGAAATTTTTCTTGAACATTTTGCAATTCTGCCCGCTTGTATGTAGGCACAGTTGATGGAAATTCGGAAAGGTCAATCTCCTCTTTCTCATCGTAAACCAAAGCTATGTTTTGAACACCCATAGCCTTAATCTCAGACACAATCTTGCTCGCTGACAGGTCTCCATCATTCTGCTGCCCACCTGTCATTGCTACTGCATCATTGAATAGGATTTTGTATGTGATGTTTGTGCCAGCTGCTAACGCCATGCGTATCGCCTGAACACCGGAATGGTTGTATGTTCCATCGCCTAAGTTCTGAAACATGTGTTCACGGGTTGAGAACAAGGACTCCCCAACCCAGTTGGCTCCCTCGGCACCCATATGAGTGAACCCTATCGTTTCACGATCCATCCATTTTGCCATGAAATGACAGCCAATCCCGGCAAAAGCGCGAGATCCATCTGGCAATTTGGTCGATGAGTTATGCGGACATCCAGAGCAGAACCAAGGTGCACGAACGGCAACCTCTTCTGCGTTATCACCAGCCGCCGCTTCGTCCAGTTTAGCAAGCGCGATCTTGCCATTTCCAGAAAGCAGGCCTTCTTCACCCAATAGCATTGCGATTTTTTGTGCGATAGTCACCGGATCGAGAGACTCTTTGACCGTGAAAATAGTCTCATTCTTGCGTTGATCATGTTTCCAACCAACAACACGACGGCCAGCCCGATCATCAAAGAGTGCTTCCTTGATCTGAACTTCAATCAACTTACGCTTTTCCTCAACAACGATTATCAAGTCGAGAGTCTCTGCCCATTCTTTGAGCGATGTTACATCAAGGGGCCAAACCATAGCCACCTTGTATGTCGTCAAACCCAACCGACTTGCTTCGGCATCATTAATCCCCAAAAGATCTAACGCATGCTGGGTATCGAGCCAGTTCTTGCCCGCAGACACGATGCCAACCTTGGCCGTCTTATCCCCAACCATGCGCTTATCAAGCCTATTCGCTCGGGCAAACGCTTCTGCAGCGAAGCGTTTATAATCATGTAAACGTGCCTCTTGTGGGATGCGATCGTCAATAGCACGAATATTCACACCATCTTCTGGCATCTCAAAATCTTCAGGCGTGCTGATCTTTAAACGCGCTGGATCAACGTCCACCACTGCCGTAGCTTCAATCGTATCTTTTACGCATTTCAATCCAACCCAGCAGCCAGAATATCGGCTCAGCGCAAAGCCATAGGCTCCATAATCTAAAACTTCTTGCACGCCCGCAGGGGACAAAATTGGCATCATTGCATCAACGAACGCAAATTCAGATTGGTGCAAAACGGTACTGCTTTCGCCCGTATGATCATCACCCATACAAGCCAAAACGCCACCAAACTTAGACGTACCGGCCATATTTGCATGGCGAAACACATCACCAGAGCGATCGACACCAGGTCCCTTGCCATACCACATACTGAAAACACCGTCATATTTGCCTTCGCCATATAACTCAGCCTGCTGTGCGCCCCAAATAGCAGTCGCTGCAAGGTCTTCATTCAGACCAGATTGAAATACCACATCATTTGCAGTCAGCTGTTTTTCAGCGCGCTGCATTTGCATATCAACAGCCCCAAGTGGCGAACCACGATACCCTGTGACAAATCCAGAAGTATTCAATCCTGCTTTACGATCACGTTTTTTTTGCTCCATCATCAAACGTACCAACGCTTGAGTGCCATTCAATAAAACTGTTTTTTTGGAAAGATCGTAACGATCCGCAAGTGAAATTTCTGATTTGGACATAACGCCTCCCAACGCACTATATAAGATAATTCTAGGTCATAAAAACTGACCTATCAAGACAATTCTTCC
>DLZA01000390.1 GCA_003447515.1 Paracoccaceae bacterium | reverse complement strand
GTTGCGGCAAGAGAACGATTGGTTTCTGCTAGTTCCTCTGATCGCGTGAAAAGGTCTGCTTCCAGTTTGGCACCTTCAGAACGCAACAAAACTTCTTGCTGTTTAATTTGCGTAATGTCGGTGTAGACCGTAACCCAACCTCCAGCACGCAAGGGGCTGCCTTCAACAGAAATCCATTGCCCGTTGGCGCGCTGTCTTTCCATGTAATGTGGTTCGAACGCGCGGGCTTGATCCATGCGTTGGGTAATAAAATTTTCTAAATTTTCCACTAAGCCATATTCGCCGCGCGTTGCGAGATATCGAATAGTTTGTTCGAAAGTGGCGCCTTTCTGAGCAAGGTGGTCTGGCAAATCAAACATGGTACGGAACCGTCTGTTGGCTACCGAAAGGATCAAATCTTGATCATAGATCGTTAATGCCTGACCGATAAGATTCAGGCCAGAGCGCATCATTTGAGCTGTGTTTTGGTCTGACATGGTATTTCTGGTAGCAGAGGGTAGATGGGAATTACTAGGGTAAAAGTATCTCCTGTGCTTTGCATTGAATTGCTCCACCAATAATAATCTCCAAAGCAATGTGCCTTGTAACAATTCGATACATTTCTGAAAAACTTCAGAAGTATTTTGGCGACAGACTAAAAAGTACTATAAAACCGCGTGGGAGTTGTTAGCCCCGCGTGACGCCAAACTCTCGCAACAGTCGGAAGCTGGCAATTGGGAGGAAATATCTCGTGACATCTGCACATTCTTCTGTTGGCAATCTCAATACTATTCCGCGCCTTCTAGCTCGTAATGTTGCACAATATGGCGATAAACCTGCGTATCGGGAAAAAGAATTTGGAATTTGGCAAAGTTGGACTTGGGCAGAAGTAGGTGAAGAAATCAATGCCTTGTCACTAGGCCTGATGGACTTAGGTTTGAACGAGGGTGACCATGTTGCAATTATCGGTAAAAACCGCCCATACTTTTATTGGGCGATGGTTGCGATTGAGTGTTGTGGTGCTGTGCCTGTTCCTTTGTATCAAGACGCTGTAGCTGAAGAGATGGCTTATGTCCTCGATCACTGTTCAGCGCGATTTGTCTTTGCAGAGGATCAAGAACAGGTTGATAAATGCTTGGACGTGAAAGATCAGTTGCTCGGCATGGAACAGATCATTTATCTGGACTCGCGTGGCTTGCGTAAATACGATCACACGTCGCTGCACAGCTACCGCGAATTGCAGAATATTGGACGCAAAAGCGCTCATCAGGCTGAGTTAGAAGCGCGGCTGACCACGCAAGATTTTGATACGACCTGTGTGATGCTATACACCTCTGGTACGACCGGTCGCCCAAAGGGCGTTGTGCTGTCGAACCAGAATATTATTATGTCAGGCAAGGCAGCTTCCGAGTTCGACAATCTGTGTGTAGATGACAGCGTGCTAGCCTATCTGCCGATGGCATGGGTTGGCGATTTTATTTTTACCATCGGCACTGGTTATTGGAGTGGATTTTGTGTCTGCTGCCCAGAAAGCCAAGAAACCATGCAGCATGATTTACGCGAAATCGGGCCCAGTTACTTCTTTGCACCGCCGCGTTATTTTGAAGGTGTTTTAACATCTGTGATGATCCGTATGGAAGATGCATCCAAGCGCAAACAGCGAATGTTTAAAAAATATATGGATTTTGCTAAAGAGGTCGGGCCAAAGATCCTTGATGGGAAGCCTGTAAGCATTGGCGAGAAGCTTAAGTATGCGATTGGTAATTTTCTTGTTTATAGCCCGCTAAAAAATACACTAGGTCTGTCGCTTGTGCGTGTGGGTTACACAGCCGGTGAGGCCATTGGACCAGAGATTTTTGATTTCTACCGTTCTCTTGGGATCAATCTAAAACAGCTTTATGGTCAGACTGAAGCCTCTGTATTCGTAACTGTGCAGCCTGATGGTGAAGTGCGAGCAGATACTGTTGGAATTCCAGCACCCGGTGTAGAGTTGCGGATCGCAGAAAATGGTGAAGTATTTTACAAATCGCCAGGTGCGTTCGTGGAATACTTTAAAAATCCAGAAAGCACCGCAGACACCAAGGATTCTGAGGGCTGGGTTGCTACAGGTGACGCGGGTTTCATTGAGGAAGACACGGGGCATCTGCGCATTATTGACCGTGCCAAGGATGTGGGACAGATGGCAGATGGCCGTATGTTCGCACCAAAATATGTAGAAAATAAACTTAAATTTTATCCTAACATTTTAGAGGCGGTTGTGTTTGGTAATGGAAAAGACCGCTGTGTTGCCTTCTTGAACATCGACCTCGCCGCCGTTGGTAATTGGGCTGAGCGTAACAACATCGCTTATTCTTCGTATCAGGAACTTGCAGGGCACCCGCAAGTTTTGGCGACCATGCGCGAACATGTTGAGGCGGTTAACGTTTCAGTGGCTAATGACCCAATGTTGTCAAGTTGCCAAGTCTCTCGCTTTTGTGTGCTGCACAAGCAGTTGGATGCAGATGATGGGGAATTGACTCGGACACAAAAGGTGCGCCGTCGGATTATTGAGGAAAAGTTTGCGGATTTGATCAGTGCTTTGTACGGCGGATCTGCGCAAGTTTCGACTGAAACCGAAGTGACCTATGAAGATGGGCGCAAAGGCTCAATTTCAGCAACACTCGACATGCAGGATGCGAATGTGTTCGCAACAGCGGCTGAATGATGTTGAGGGGCAAAGCATTTATGTTCTTACT
>DLZA01000363.1:1646-3984 GCA_003447515.1 Paracoccaceae bacterium | reverse complement strand
GGAAGAATACACACTGATCGGATAAGAAGGTCTGTTGATTGGAGTGCTGGGTGCTCAGAAAAACCGTCAGTGATGCCACAATCGTATTGCTGTCCGATTATCCATTCTTGGATCCGTTCAGGACGGTCTGGCTCGAGGGTCACACTTACGCCGGGCCGTTGAGCCAAAAATTTACTCAGAACATTAGGCAGATGGCTGGTGGCAAATCCGGGTAGGCAGGCGATCCGCAAATGGCCAGCCGTTTGATTAGAAAGATTTTGTTTAAGATCGCTTAGATGTGTCAATCCCTCAAGAATGCGCTGCACTTCTGGCAGCATATGCTTCGATTCGCTGGTTAAAACCAGTTGCCCACTTTCACGTTTAAAAAGTTCGAATTCCACACTTTTTGAAAAATCTGACAGCAATCGACTTGCGGCAGGTTGTGAAATCTTTAAGGCTTTTGCGACACGTGTGATGGAACCTGTTTGCGCCAATGCATTAAATGCCTCCAGTTGTCTTAGCTGAAATTTCAAAGATTTATCCGATCTCACGTAGTATCTTCTTAGCTTCTCGAAATAAATAATAAATATAACATAGTGTTATTTTTTAATACTAAAAAATCGCTTTGAATTACTTATTTGTTATGCGACGTTCGCGTCACTATTATTTGCGGCGAACTTAAAGACGCCGCTTACGAATTTTCTGGGAGGTTAAATCAATGAAACATTCAATTCTAAGCTCGATGCTAGCTGCGGGTGCGCTGGCAATTTCGACAGCAGCATACGCTGAAGTAGAGGTTCAGTGGTGGCACGCGATGGGTGGAGCAAATGGCGAACGTGTTGACAAAATTGCCGCTGATTTTAACAAAACGCAATCTGAGTACAAAATCGTACCAACGTACAAAGGCAACTACACCGAAACTATGACAGCGGCGATTGCTGGTTTTCGTGCAAAACAACACCCGCATATCGTTCAGGTTTTTGAAGTTGGAACAGCAACAATGATGGCTGCCAAAGGTGCTGTATACCCAATGGAACAGCTGATGAAAGATGCTGGTGAAGCGTTTGATAAATCCGATTACCTACCAGCGGTTATTTCGTATTACCAAACACCTGAGGGCGAACTACTTTCAATGCCGTTTAACAGTTCAACACCTGTTTTGTGGTACAACGCCGATGCTTTGAAGGCCGCGGGTGTAGACGTTCCAAAAACGTGGAACGATGTCAAATCTGCTGCTCAAGCCCTGGTTGGAAATGGTATGAAATGTGGTGTATCGTTTGGATGGCAATCCTGGGTAATGCTAGAAAATTTCTCGGCCTGGCATGATATTCCAGTGGGCACCAAAGAAAACGGGTTCGCAGGTTTTGACACAGAGTTTACGTTTAATAATGACCAAGTGACCGCCCGTTTAGACGATATCGCCGCCATGTCTGCTGATAACTCATTTGTGTACGCTGGACGGCGAGGTGATAGCCTACCGATGTTCACAAACGGAGAGTGTGGCATGTGGATGAATTCTTCTGCATATTATGGTTCTATGGTTTCACAGGCAAAGTTTGATTTTCAGCAAACCATGCTGCCCATCGATACTAATGTAAGAGCCACACCACAAAATTCTATTATTGGTGGTGCAACACTTTGGGCGCTGGCAGGTCACGACTCCGAAGAGTACAAAGGTGTAGCAAAGTTTATGACTTATCTCGCTTCCCCAGAAGTACAGGCATGGTGGCACCAAGAAACAGGTTACGTACCAATCACTACAGCTGCGTATGAACTATCCAAAAAACAAGGCTTCTATAATACTAATCCGGGTACAGACACAGCGATCATACAGTTGAGCCTAAACACACCAACAGCAAACTCGCGTGGCGTGCGGTTTGGTAACTTTGTGCAGGTGCGTGATGTGATCAATGAAGAAATGGAAGCACTTTGGGCTGGAAATAAAACAGCGAAAGAGGCCATGGATGCAGCAGTATCACGTGGTAATGTTCTACTACGAAAGTTTGAACGTTCAGTGAAATAAACTGAATTTTTAAACAAATATTGCCCCAAACCTTTTCTGGGGCAATATTGTCTTCACAACTGCATTATTTGTTTGGACTTTTCACATGCTCAAGCATGTTCATTTTAATAAAATTTTATTGCCTTTATTTTTGGTTTTCCCTCAAATCATGGTTACGCTGATATTTTTTATGTGGCCCGCAGGACAAGCCCTGTACCAAAGTTTCTTAATTGAAGATGCTTTTGGTTTATCGAGTGAATTTGTTTGGTTTGAAAATTTTCAACTGCTGTTCGATGATCAGATTTACCTCCAAACTTTTTGGCGAACAGCTGTATTTTCAACTCTTGTTGCCGGTTT
>DLZA01000363.1:0-1247 GCA_003447515.1 Paracoccaceae bacterium | reverse complement strand
TTACCGAACTCTTCTTATTTGGCCCTATGCGGTCGCTCCGGTATTGGCAGGTGCGCTTTGGGTTTTTATGTTCAATCCAACACTTGGTATTTTTCCTTTTCTATTGGAAAAGATCGACATTGATTGGAACCATTACTTGAATGGTGGCCAAGCGATGGGATTGGTTGTTGCGGCCGCCGCATGGAAGCAAATTGCGTATAATTTTCTTTTTTACCTTGCAGCGATGCAGTCTATTCCAAAGTCTGTGATAGAAGCTTCTGCTATCGATGGAGCCAGCCCGATGCGTCGCTTTTGGACCATCACCTTTCCATTGGTCTCCCCGACCACTTTCTTTTTATTGGTTATTAATATTGTTTACGCTTTTTTTGATACCTTTGGTATTATTCATGCTGTCACTCAAGGCGGCCCTGCAAACGCGACTACAATACTTGTTTACAAAGTTTACAACGATGGCTTTGTTGGCCTCGACCTTGGTGGTTCCGCTGCACAATCTGTGGTATTGATGTTTATCGTCATTATCATGACAGTTGTACAATTCCGATATGTTGAAAAAAAGGTTGAGTATTGATGGTTGAACATCGGCCCATGCTGACCGTGATTACACATATAGTGCTAATATCTGGTGTTATAATGATCGCACTGCCGATTTGGATTACCTTTGTGGCCGCCAGCCATGACGAGGTCCGCATGACACAAGCACCGATCCCAATGATGCCTGGCAGTCATTTCTGGGAAAATTTTAAGCGTACTCTGTTTGGCAGTGGATTGTCTGGTAACGAAATCACACCAGTTTGGTGGATGCTGTTGAACTCACTTGTAATGGCGCTGTCAATCGCGACAGGTAAGATTGCCATCTCTCTTTTGTCTGCCTTTGCAATCGTTTATTTTAAATTCCCATTCCGCATGGGTTTCTTTTGGATGATTTTCCTTACCCTTATGCTTCCTGTAGAAGTCCGGATCCTACCTACTTTTGAGGTTGTTGCAAACCTTGGTCTATTAAACAGTTATTGGGGCCTCTCTATCCCGTTGATAGCTTCAGCTACAGCCACGTTTATGTTCCGACAAGTTTTTCTGACCATCTCTGATGAGATGCTCGAAAGTGCACGGATTGACGGCGCTGGTCCCATGCGATTTTTCTGGGACATTCTGTTGCCCCTATCTCGAACTAACATTGCCGCACTCTTTGTGATTTTGTTTATCTATGGCTGGAATCAATATCTTTGGCCTCTTCTCATTACTACGGACAG
>DLZA01000266.1 GCA_003447515.1 Paracoccaceae bacterium | reverse complement strand
CGCAAGGCGACCACATCCACTTCAGGTGCATAAATGTCTTGGCCAACAATTTTAATTTCGCCATTCACCCGTGCAATTGGCACCAAGTCGTTCATCCGATTGATGCAGCGCAAAAATGTGGTTTTACCACACCCAGACGGGCCGATCAGAGAAGTCACCTTATTCTCTGGGATGTCCAGCGCAATTTTGTTCAGCGCTTGTTTATCGCCGTAATGCACATCAACGTCTCGAGCCGTAATAATGGGGGTGTCCGCCATAACTTTAGAACCTCAGTTCGAATTTTTTGCGCAAAATGATTGCCGCAATATTCATGATAATAAGGAAAATCAGCAGCACAATTATTGCAGCCGAAGTTTTTTCCAAAAACGCACGTTCCGGGCTGTCTGCCCAAAGGAAAATTTGCACAGGCAGTGCAGTGGCCGTGTCAAGAAAACCTTTTGGAACATCGACCACGAAAGCAACCATGCCAATCATAAGCAACGGTGCCGTATCCCCAAGCGCACGCGCCATGCCTACAATCGCACCTGTAAACATACCTGGTAACGCTAGAGGTGCAACATGGTGGAAGGTCGATTGAACCGAGCTTGCTCCCATACCAAGCGCTGCTTCACGAATGCTTGGGGGGACTGCGCGCAGACTCGCACGCGAGGCGATGATAATAGTTGGCAACGTCATCAACGACAGTACCATCCCACCTACTAAAGGCGCAGAGCGTGGCAGACCAAACGTATTCAAGAATATTGAGAGCCCAAGCAAGCCAAAAACAATGGACGGTACAGCAGCCAAATTGTTGATGTTAATCTCTATAAAATCAGAGAACTTGTTCTTTGGTGCGAACTCTTCAAGGTAAATCGCTGCCATAATTCCGATTGGGAAAGAAAGAACAAAGCAAATAACTAGGGAGAATATAGAGCCCATCAAAGCACTCAGAATACCCGCAAGTTCAGGTTCCTGACTCGCGCCATTAGTAAAAAAAGCTGTATTGAACACACGGTCCAGTTTACCTTCTCTAATAAAGCTGTCCACCCATGCGATCTGCTGATCACTCATGCGGCGCTCATTTTCGGGAAGTTCTCTATTGATGATACCCTTCATCAACAAATCCACATCGTCAGACGCACTAACCCAAATAGTTGCTAGACCTCCAAGAAGACTGGGATCTTTTCTCACTGCATTCTCAACTTGGTACTGTGCATCGGAGCTAAGCAGGCCATAAAGTGCCTTACGTTCTTTGCGTTTTTTTACGTCCGGGAACATGTCCTTCATGCCATCTTTGACAATTTTACCAAAAGACGCATCCGCAATATCAAAAGGATCAACAAAATCAGAGCCCAAATTAACCTTAATTGCGACTTTCGTGGCACTGATTGCCCCTTTCCCATCAAGAAAAATTGATCCAACCATTAAGGCTAGAAAAGCAAGCGAAAAGAAAATCGCAATTCGGCCAGTCCACTTAAACCGTGTTTCTGATGAATGACGGCGCTCTAGATGTTTCTGGCCCTTGGTCAAATCATCCAAGCTATTTTGCGTAGTGTAAGATGTATCAGTCATATTGCTCTCGATATTTCTTTACGATCCGCAGGGATGCATAGTTCAGGGACAAAGTTGCAGCGAACAACAGTAGGCCCAGAGCGAATGCCGACAGCGTTTTGGCACTGTCAAATTCTTGGTCGCCCGTAAGTAAGGCAACAATCTGCGCTGTAATAGTCGTGACTGATTCCAAAGGATTTGCTGTCAGGTTGGCAGCTAAGCCCGCGGCCATAACAACAATCATGGTTTCTCCTATGGCCCGTGACGCCGCTAGTAAAAGACTGCCGGCAATACCGGGGATGGCAGCAGGCAAAATCACCTTGCGGATCGTTTCAGCCTGAGTGGCTCCGAGTCCAAGCGATGCGTCCCGCAAAGCCTGTGGGACAGCGTTGATCACATCGTCAGAGAGAGACGAAATTAGCGGGATGATCATAATCCCCATGACCAGTCCCGCCGCCAGTGCACTTTCAGAAGCCACTTCGAGCCCCATAGAACCACCCGTCCAACGGATGAACGGCGCTACGGTCAATGCTGCGAAGAATCCATACACAACAGTTGGTATACCTGCCAGAATTTCAAGCATTGGTTTGATCCAATCCCGCGTGCGACGTTCAGCGTACTCAGCAAGATACACCGCCGAAGCAAGGCCCAAAGGCGTAGCCACAAGCATAGCGATTGCAGAGATCAACAACGTGCCCGTAAACAACGGAATAACCCCAAATGCACCCTCTGCGGCAACTTGGTCGACCCGTAAAGCGGTTTGAGGACTCCATTTGACGCCTGTAACAAAATCTAGAAAAGGAATGCGTTGAAAGAAGTTGATCGCCTCAAAAATCAACGATGCAACAATACCAATCGTGACTAAAACAGCTATTAACGAGCAGGCCATCATGATGATCATGATCAGCTTTTCCATGGCTTTTGAACGATTTGAGTTTACAAAATCGACGGGCATTTCTGCAGAGTTTATTTCTGGGTCGATGATGGCCATCTTTATGGTCTTTCACTTTAGCAGTAAAAAGGGCCCATGAGGATATGGGCCCCCTACGTGGACGTTTGATTACATAGACAGGTTCTGCAACGTATTAATGGATCGTGCTCCTTCTTGACGCTCATCGTCTGTCATTGGGATCAGGCCTTTGTCAGCCAAGTAGCCCTCTTCACCCCACGTATCTTCAGACGTGAACTCTGATAGGAATTCTTGGATGCCTGGCACAACACCAACGTGCGCTTTTTTAACATAAAAATACAAAGAACGTGACACGGGATAATCACCATCAGCGATCAACTCAAACTCTGGCTCAACGCCATTTATTAAAGAGCCTTGCATGCTGTCAGAGTTTTGCTCAAGGAAGGAATAGCCGAAGATACCAAAAGCATCTGGGTTGGCGCCCAGCTTTTGCACGATCAAGTTGTCGTTTTCGCCCGCTTCCACATATCCGCCGTCCTCACGGATATTGTGGCACAAGGATTTATAAGCGGTTTTGTCGCTCTTTTTAAGTGCTTTGATCCAATCAACGGTTTTGCAACCGCCTTCCATCGCCAATTCGACGAATGCGTCGCGCGTCCCAGATGTCGGCGGAGGGCCAAGCACTTCAATTTTGATTGCAGGCAAA
>DLZA01000179.1:6226-6357 GCA_003447515.1 Paracoccaceae bacterium | reverse complement strand
TATCCGTATTTCATAGAATCTCCATCTGTAACTTTTACTTCTAGACCCTACCATAAATGTAACTTAAAGTGCTGTTATTGCTTATAAATTACACTTTATGTGTGCTTTTTGTAACATCAAAAATGGGTGAT
>DLZA01000179.1:4785-5895 GCA_003447515.1 Paracoccaceae bacterium | reverse complement strand
GAGTGTACTCAAAAGTGACAGAATTAATCTGGGTCGTATAATGTTTTTTGACAATCGCCAGTTCTTGTGATGGTGGTGCGTTGTGTTAAACTTTTTCATCTCTAGGACTATGTCATGAATTTTGATGCCGCACGTCAACTCTTAGAGACGACTGATGAAGATTTATCACAAAAGGTAGATCCTACTCATCATTATGTGAAATCATATCCCCTGTTGCTCAAATCCACTGCCCACCTATGTGGTGCTATGGGTAGTAATGCGGTGCCGGGAGTTGCACATATCGTGTATGGTTGGATGCCCACTATATTAAAAAACCTTACCTTCGACGATCACATAAACGATCACTTGATTGCCGCAAGACAAATAAACGATTTCCAATCTGCGTTTAACTTAGTCGATGGGTTAGTCTTCCACCAATCTCTATCGCACAACTTATCACAGTCTGCTTCCGCCTGAGAGGCGATGGTCAACAATAGAGCTATTATTGCAGCGCGCGAGGTTACTCTGACTTTCTTGGATCAGTTTCCGTCTTCCATGGTGACCTCTGTGGTCTTATCAAAATCTCTGTAGGGCAAGCAGTTTCTGGACATAGGGAAATGCCCTCAAAACACGTTTCGTTGGTAACGCGTTGGCTACATAAATATCCCAGAAATACAAGATGTTTAAAAAAGGCATTGATCAATTCCGGTTGAGCATTCCTCAATCGAAAGAGGCTGCGAGTACTTGGCCTCTTACTTGGGGCCGTGTAATACCCTGATATCAGACAGCGATCTCAGCGTATTGGACATACGCCCAACTAAACCCGACAGCCGCTCTTCGCGGACATTTGAAAATCCTAAAACAAGTGCCGACCGTTCGATTGGATAAACCGAGTAAACCGACAGGGGGAGGGATTCGATTCCCACATCCAGCAATGCCCGATGTGCAGTAAAATCATTCACGCCGCCATTTAGCCAGGCCAGCATATGCATGCCGGCGTCACTCGATTGCGGCGTCAGGCTCTCAGCACACGTGTTCGAGAGGCAGTCAAAAAGCAAATCCCGCCGCTCACGATAAACACGGCGCATTCTGCGTATATGCTCAACAAATCGCCCATCATCCATGAAACGG
>DLZA01000179.1:2035-4377 GCA_003447515.1 Paracoccaceae bacterium | reverse complement strand
GGTACCACGATATAGCCCAGCCGGATGGCGGCAAACATGGATTTCGAAAAAGTCCCGACATAAAGTACCCGACGTTTACTGTCCAAAGCGCTTAGGGCAGGAAGCGGACGACCACGATATCTGAATTCGCTGTCGTAGTCATCTTCTATGATCCAGGCATCATTTTCCTGTGCGTAGCTGAGAAGTGATAGACGCCTTGCCAAGCTCATCGTCGTACCCAGCGGTTGCTGGTGTGAAGGAGTTGTAAAAATGAGTTTTGGCGAAGGCTGATTCTTGATAGCAAATTCCAGATCAATGCCTTCAGCATCTATGGGCACAGGTGCCACGTTAGCTCCCATTACCTTCATGATATCACGTCCGGCTATATGACCGGGGTTCTCGTACCAAACCGTATCGCCTCTAGTTAGAAGGGTAAAAGCGATAAGTGTAAACGCTTGCTGTGCACCCGAAGTGATGACAATTTGTTCAGTATCCACATTCAGTCCGCGCGCATCACTCAAATAGCTGGCAATTGACCTGCGGAGATCTGCATTGCCGTTGACAGAGCCGTAGCTGAAGTCCCCATGCGAAGTGTTGGTTGCCTCTCTTATGTACTTGTTCCAAAGTTTGACTGGAAACAAATCCAGCGCGGGTACGCCAGGCCGAAACGGTTCGGTTTCTCCTTGGCGTACGCTGGCATTGGAGGATAAAATGGACAGAGCTCTATCCGTTAAATTGATTTTCCGTGTCACTCCGTCCGGAAGACGGCCGACTTGAGAAGAGGTTTCGAGTTTCACGCCATCGGCAACAAAGGTTCCAGACCCCGATTTAGCCTGAACGTATCCTTCGGCAACCAGCTGTTCATAAACCGCTTTTACCGTGATGCGTGATATTCCAATTTCGCCGGCAAGTTCCCGTGTGGAAGGCAGCTTTTGCCTTGCCCGGAGAGTTCCACTTAAGATCAACTTGCGCAGACCGGTTTCAAGCTGCTTGTACATTGGGACTCTAGAGCTGCGTTCTAAAGTTAGACCTTGCAAAAGAGCACCGTTGGGTAATTTGGGCATGGCGGGCCTCTAAGTGGATTTAAAAATTTGTTAATAACGGGTATATCTTGCATCTCCATTTTTAAATAGAGTTTTCTGAAATCCACGCATAAAAAGTGTGAATCTGCGCCACTTGAAAGGGTCTTTGGACATGAGCAGCATCGAAAAATATGCATTCCCAAAAGGGCTTCAACTATTACAGCGCTGGCAGGCGGGAGATTCCGAGGCGCAAGAGGAAATGCGAGATTTCTTCGATGCTGCAATTGACGGAAAGTTTGATGAGAATTTTAGGCTGTTGGCGCCTACCAATCGAATTCACTCTACTGCGTCTGTGCATATGTTGGGGCTTGGGTTGCTGCATGATCTATATGGCATCGAGACCCATGAGTATTATCATGCCGACGCATATCGCTACGTGCGAACCAACCTTGCGGTCAGCAGGCTTCTTGGCATCTCGAAATTCTACATGACCTGGGCGGTGTACGCTTGGACTTGCGAGCCGTTGGGGCAAAAGATGATGTACCCTGATAAGTTCCCTCCCGGATCAGACCCAGATGAGACGCTCATTGACAAGGCGAATTGGAAAAAGCTTGGAACTCCAGATTTTACAACGGGCGTTCCGGCCGCTATCGATCGTATATTGAGCGCAACACAAGAGCTCACGGGCATTGCGCCGCTTTTACAATTATCTGCTCCCTATAGCTTGGCTGCGGACATTTATGGCCAAGAGCCGTTATTAACCGATGTTGTCAATGAACCTGACACTGTTAACGCCCTTCTAGATCACCTTGGGGATGTTGTGCTCGGGCCCTGGATGGATCATTTCTTTGAAAGGTTTCCGGAAGGTTGGGTGGAGTTATCTGATGCTTCAGGTTCGCCGTTTTTTATTGGACCGGACAATTGTGAGAACATGTCGATCCGTTCAATTCGTCATACTCTTCGAGACAAGCCGTATGTGGATCGTGTATTCGACAACAATTACCGTGGCGATTTTGTCGCTGAAGTCAAAGCGAAAAAGCGTTCGTCACGCCGCCGAGGCGCTATTAAAAACGAAAATTCCATACCAAACCGCAGCAAGCTTCTTGAACTAACGGATGCCAAAGTCAGCGTTAATCCGGTATTCATTATGCGACTGGAGTCCGATAAAATCGATGTATCCTTCTACGAGGCACAAGCTATTGAGCGAAATATGCCGTTGACCGTTGGTATCGGCTCTCCTGAACTTGATCGAAACAGTATTGAAGATCTTGAGGCCACGAAACAAAAAACCAAAGAAATGGCGCAAAGGCATGTAGCGGCCATCAAGAACGTCTGTGAGAC
>DLZA01000179.1:502-1652 GCA_003447515.1 Paracoccaceae bacterium | reverse complement strand
GAAGACATCAATGCCCTGTCCCAGTTTGAGTTGGTCGAAATCATTTTGAATGAGATCAATAGTTGCCCTCAATTAAGCAAAAAAGATGAAGAGGTGACATAATGAATGCACCAATTCTAGGAGGGATGTCAGTTTTTGCTAATCAATCAATCATCAGAGTAATTATTTTGGTGGTGGATGGAGTGTCGCTAACGACTGTTTCGACAGCGCTCGAACCGTTTCAGCAAGTCAACTCGATGCTTGGTGAAGACAGATTCCACATTCAACTGGTGTCACTTAGTTCTACCGATCCTATGACAAGCGCGGGGATTCCAATACCCTGCCACTTAACCTCTACCGATGTGCTGGCGAAGCTAAAACTGCAAAACAGACCCGATCTTCTTATTTTGTGCTGTGGGCACGTGACGTCTCCCATCAATCAAGCATCAGCGGGGAAATTCGTCCAAAAATTTGCAAGGCAGAATGTACCGGTCTTTGCTTTGGGAGCAGCCTGTTTAATCGCTGCAAAGACCGCGATGATAAAAGGCGGGAAGTGTGCAACACATTGGAAAATGATTTCTTCTCTAGCAGAGCAGTTTCCAGCTCTTGAAGTTCAGAATGTGCTTTATGTCTTGGATGGGCGCATATCAAGCTGCGCTGGCGAGTTTGCTACGTTTGATATGATTTTGGCTTTCATTGAACGGATTTTCGGTTCACGGATGAGTGGCGAAATTCGCCACCATTTTCTCGCCGCTGGTCAGCGTAGTGGCGATTCCTTGCAGCGGCTTTCTGGTGACGCGTTTATCTGTGAGGATGGAAGATTTCAGAAAGCTCTGAGCATCATGGCGGATAATATTGAGGTGCCCGTTCCAACGTCCGAGATCGCTAGCCGACTTGGATATTCAACGCGTCAGATACAGCGTATATTTTGTCGCAACGGATTTGAACCACCGCACAGATATTACATTAACCTTCGTCTAAATCGAGCGCGTCAACTGATCGAACAAACTAACATGTCCTTTACGGAAATCGCTTTGGCATGCGGGTTTGAGACATCCTCGAGTTTCAGCAAAGGCTATAAGCTTAAATTCGGTACAACCCCAAAGGAGCACCGCAACCGCACTGACATTTTGAATCTGCGCAAAGAAAAAAAGGATTTCCAAAATGCAAC
>DLZA01000179.1:0-158 GCA_003447515.1 Paracoccaceae bacterium | reverse complement strand
TGTCATCATTAGGAGTTCTGTTGCTTATTGGAATAGCCCCCTGAGAGTGCTCCGCTCACTGGGATACATATATCCCCACTACAGGAGAACCTACCAATGGGTGGTAAACGTGAGAAACCAAGAGACATTGTTCTGAAGCTTCGCCAAGTTGAAGTTCT
>DLZA01000106.1:5743-8732 GCA_003447515.1 Paracoccaceae bacterium | reverse complement strand
ATGAATTCTTATTCAGCTGTAAGAAGCGGGGGCTTAGATTTTGGAATACGCCGCTTTTCTGGCGGTTCAATAGCCAAATCTAATTCACCGCCTTTGACGGATACCTTGACTAGCCCGCCTTTGATCAGTTTGCCAAATAACAACTCTTCGGCCAAAGGCTTTTTCACGTGCTCTTGGATCACTCGCGACAGTGGGCGCGCGCCCATCTTACTGTCATAGCCTTTTTCACCTAACCACGCGGCAGCTGCTGATGTTAATTCAAAAACTACATTACGGTCCATCAGTTGTGCTTCAAGCTGTAGGATGAATTTATCTACAACCCTAGATATAGTCTTTTTACCAAGTGGTGCGAAGGAGATCACGGCATCTAATCGGTTGCGGAATTCTGGCGTGAATAGCTTTTCGATAGCTGCTGTGTCTTCCCCCTCTCGCCGCGATCGACCAAAACCGATGGCTTCTTTCGCGGCTTCAGATGCGCCAGCGTTTGACGTCATAATTAGAACTACGTTGCGGAAGTCCGTTGTACGGCCATTGTGATCGGTCAGCTTGCCATGATCCATAACCTGCAGCAGAATATTGAACACATCAGGGTGTGCTTTTTCGACTTCATCCAGTAGCAGCACACAATGTGGGTTCTGATCTACCCCGTCAGTTAATAAACCCCCTTGGTCAAACCCTACGTAACCCGGAGGTGCGCCGATCAAACGGCTGATTGCATGTTTTTCCATGTACTCGGACATATCAAATCGAAGTAATTCTACCCCTAGCGTGTCAGAAAGTTGTTTTGCGACTTCGGTTTTTCCAACGCCTGTCGGGCCGGCAAACAAGTAGTTACCGATTGGCTTTTCAGGCTCACGAAGTCCTGCTCGTGACAGCTTAATAGCGGCTGTTAGCGCCTCAATTGCGTTGTCTTGGCCAAATACTACGCGCTTAAGGTTTGCCTCTAGATCACGAAGCACTTCTGCATCATCTTTTGATACAGTCTTTGGTGGAATCCGCGCAATCTTTGCTACTACTTCTTCGATTTGCGTTACATCGATGGCTTTTACCCGCTTATCTTCTGGGATTATCCTTTGATGAGCGCCAGCCTCGTCTATCACGTCGATGGCTTTGTCTGGCAGCTTGCGATCATGGATATATCGCGCTGCCAATTCTACCGCCGTCCGTATCGCTTCTGGCGTATAAATAATGTTGTGATGTTCTTCAAAATTGGGCTTCAAACCCTGAAGGATTTTCACTGCATCGTCAATTGATGGTTCTTTTACATCAATCTTTTGAAAGCGTCGGGACAAAGCACGATCTTTCTCAAAGTGTTGGCGGTACTCTTTATACGTAGTGGACCCCATGCAACGCAGTTTACCTCCCTGCAGCGCAGGTTTCAGCAAGTTAGACGCATCCATTGCACCACCAGATGTAGCACCCGCGCCAATGACTGTATGAATTTCGTCAATGAACAGAATCGCGTCTGCGTGGTCTTCCATCTCTGTCATTACAGCCTTCAGCCGCTCTTCAAAATCGCCCCGA
The DNA here is from genome assembly GCA_003447515.1 of Paracoccaceae bacterium. Taxonomy (GTDB): domain Bacteria; phylum Pseudomonadota; class Alphaproteobacteria; order Rhodobacterales; family Rhodobacteraceae; genus Amylibacter. Next base: position 7,208 of record DLZA01000106.1, on the reverse strand, counting down.
TATCGCGTGCCTGCCAGTAAAGCGCCCATATCAAGCGAATAGATCGTCGCACCTAGCAAAACATCAGGTGTTTCACCTTGAACGATTTTATTGGCTAGCCCCTCTGCGATGGCAGTTTTGCCAACACCTGGATCGCCCACAAGGATCGGATTGTTTTTGCGACGACGACATAATACTTGGATACAACGCTCTACTTCGTGATCGCGGCCAATCAATGGATCGATATCGCCCTCTACTGCTCTGGAGTTAAGATCAACGCAGTATTTTTGAAGGGCGGTTTCCTCTTTTCCGCCTTCTTCGGCCTCAAAATTTACATCCTCTATGTTGTCAGATCCGGCAAGTGGACGATCTTCGCCAAAGTTTGGATCTTTAGCCACACCGTGCGATATAAAGTTCACAGCATCATAGCGCGTCATTTCTTGTTCCTGCAGGAAATAGGCAGCATGGCTTTCGCGTTCCGCAAAAATAGCAACTAGCACATTTGCACCGGTAACATCATTGCGGCCTGACGATTGTACATGGATGGCCGCGCGCTGAATCACGCGCTGAAATGCAGTGGTTGGTGCTGCTTCTGACCCTTCTACTTCGGACACAAGACTATCCAGTTCGTTATCAAGGAACTGTGTAACTGTTTTGCGCAGATCTTGCAGGTCTACTTCACAGGCGCGCATCACTTGTGCTGCATCAGTCTCGTCAATTAAAGCGAGCAGCAGGTGCTCCAACGTTGCGAGTTCGTGTTTCCGTTGATTCGCGTGCGCTAGCGCTGCGTGAATTGCATTTTCCAAGCTGCTCGAAAAAGATGGCATAAAAAATCACACTTTCGTTTAGGTAGCGTTTCCTACAAACGCGCAGTAAATCTCTCTGCATAGATTTCGGCGAGAATGGAAAACCTTCAAGGCCTTTTTCGCAAATTATATGTAAAAACCCTACTGGAAGGGCATTTTTTTCATAAAAAGAAGTAGAATCAGCCTTAATTTAATCGTATTTTCCAAATTGAGGTATCTTTGAAGCTCTAAAAAAATATTGGATTTAACATATTACCAAAATCTAGACATCTCTTTGTGGTACGCCTTCAGCTATTCTGAAAATTACAAGGACACCCACATGATAAGTGACTTCGGTTGCGTGATCCATGATATTATCCAACTCAAGCGCGAATCGTTATTCTAATTTAAGGTTAAGTCCAAAAGTGAGATCTCAAAGTTCGCTTAAAGCTGCGGCTACCCGCACTTAACATTGTTTACTTGCCGGTTTATAATTTCGGCTTGGCCATTGAACAGTTAAGCGTGTTTAATTGTCCAATGACCACCAAAGATTGTGTCGAACAACTAGATTTAGGATATCCCATGAGCTCAGAAAGCCAATTCACGGGATCAAATAGCTTTAAAATTAGTAGTTACTTCAGTGATACCTACAGCTTTGAGCGCCAAAGAAATTGTTTTGAGCGTTTTACCGCTGCACGCAG
>DLZA01000106.1:0-5343 GCA_003447515.1 Paracoccaceae bacterium | reverse complement strand
TACCGGCCCTGCAATTCATGCAGTGATGAGTTCCAACTTTGGCTGTCGCAGAATTGTTTAACACAAAACTTGCTATTTTTAATTTATCTTCGTTAGAAAGATAAATGTTAGCGTGCAATATTTCACACCGAGGCGCTTTAGCTTAAATTCAGACCTTTGCTCAAGTATTCCACCCATTTTTTTAGAGCTGTGGCGTGCGCACAATGGCATGTGCTGAAAACTTCTATTTTTTCCAGCTTGAAGGAGCTAAGTCGGTTCAAAAAGAGTCTTTGCGAGTGCGAATTTCCACAAAAACTTCTGCATCAGTCGCATCCCGCATTCCAAGAGCTTCTTTCACTTTTGGGTGGCTTGCACGCAAAAATGGGTTTGTTGCCAGTTCTAGTCCCAGATTTGATGGAACAGTTGGCTCGCCTTTTGCTCTAGCAGCTTCCGTGGCGGCCATTCGGTCCCTATAACTCTCGTTGTCAGGTTCAATTGTCAGTGCAAATTTACCATTTGATGAGGTATATTCATGACCAGAATAGATTGCCATGGCGCGGGGTAGGTCATGGAATTTTTGCATCGTCGCCCACTGCATTTCCATGGTTCCTTCAAAAACACGGCCACAACCCCAAGCCATCAGGCTGTCTGCGGTGAATGCTGCAAGTTGTGAGTCAAATATGAAGGCAATATGACCTAATGTGTGACCTGAAACGTCAATCACGCGGCAGGTTTCAGCGCCCAAGCTAAAAGTGTCTCCATCCGCAAGTTGCGTATCTAAATTTGGCAGGCGATATGCGTCTGGCGCGCCACCGTGCACTGAAGCTCCAGTGGTAGTCTGAAGTTCTGCCACTCCCATAATGTGGTCGTCGTGATGGTGCGTAATTAGAATGTGATCAAGAGACCAGCCTCGCTCTGACAGCACACTTAGAATTGGTTTGGCGTCTGGCGCATCAACTACGGCCGTTTGGCCGCTAATAGTTTCATGCAACAAAAAGGCATAGTTATCGGTTAGGCATGGTATCGTGACGATTTCGAGAGGCATGGTGTTTTCGTCCACTTCGTGATTTGTTACAGTCACTCTGTCTGAACAATTGGGTCGATGCAATGCACTTGGATGTAGTTGATCTTCATTCCTTTTACTACAGGACCAAATTGGGTCGCATAGCACAGCGTGCATTACGTGAAAAAATCGTGCAAATGTGGCCAAATACCAAGGGGCAGACGGTTGTGGGATTTGGTTTTGCAGGGCCGATGTTGCGTCCGTTTTTGGCAGACAGTCGGCGGGTGATGAATTTGATGCCCGGCCAACAAGGTGTTATGCCGTGGCCCGATTTGCTCCCTAATCATTCGGTTATGGTCGAAGAAACTCTTTGGCCTGTAGCGACAGGTACGGTTGATCGTTTGATTGTGCTACACGGCTTGGAAACCTGTGAACGTCAGTCAGATTTATTGAGTGAAATTTGGCGTGTATTGGGGCCAGGAGGTGCAGTACTGTTTGTCGTTCCAAACCGAACAGGTTTGTGGGCTCGACGTGACAAGACGCCCTTTGGTTTTGGGCGGCCGTACAGCCTTGGCCAATTAGAGTCGCAATTGCGCAAACACAAATTCGTTCCATTGCGCCACGTCTCTGCTCTATTTTCGCCACCAAGCCATAAATCTTGGGTGGTGCGTTCCGCTAATTGGTTTGAACGTTATGGCAGCAAAGCGTCGTTTATACTGCCAGCAGGCGCGGTGATGGTGGAAGCGACAAAGCAAGTTCATGCACCAAAACGCGGGGGTATGGCCGAGGCGGTGCGCAAGCCATTGGAAGCGCTTCACGGTGTTACGAAACCGGCGGGCAAGCCTGTCAGCGGGCGAGAAGCTCAACCAATCAAACAAAGATGGATCAATAAGTAGTTCCATGACATACTCACCAAAGAAACTTTAGCTCAATCAGCTGGCTCTTGAATTTCTTCAATGAGTTCGGAAAAACGTTTTAACGCTGAAGATTGCTGCGGCTTTTAGTAAAATTCTTAAAATAAATGATCGCTGTTGCGATTTGTATGACAATGGGTTGTTGCGCTGTGGGGTTTGCTTTGCTAAGACCCCGCTGATTTCGCTGATCAAGTCGCTATTTGATCTCCGCCAAGGTAAGTCTAAAATTGTCGATGAGCGGCAATAACTGAGAAATTCGGAAGGGTTTTCGTGTCAGATAACGGTTCGATATCTACAGGAATTGCTTCGCGCTATGCGACAGCGGTTTTTGAATTGGCAAAAGAGGCCAAGAAACTCCCCGCCTTGGAAAAAGATTTCGAGGCGCTGGGCGTCGCGTTGTTAGAGAGCACTGATTTTGGTGAACTGATCACCAACCCAGTTTATTCTCGCGATCAGCTCGTCACTGCGGTTGCGGCTATCGGCAAGAAAATGAAACTTACACCGATTGTGGCAAATACACTCGGCCTGATGGCCCAAAACCGTCGTTTGTTTGTGCTGCCGCAGTTGGTTAGCACCGTCAAAGACATGATCGCCCTTGAAAGAGGTGAGGTAACCGCAGAAGTAACAGCTGCAAAGAAGCTGACCAAAGCGCAATCAGACAAACTTGCCAAAACGTTGAAAGTAACATTTGGGAAGGATGTAATCGTGAACGTCTCCGTTGATGAAAGCCTCATCGGCGGTTTGATCGTAAAAGTGGGCTCGAAAATGATTGATAGTTCAATCAAATCTAAGCTCTCCAATCTTCAAAATGCAATGAAAGAGGTCGGATAATGGGTATCCAAGCTGCAGAAATCTCTGCGATCCTCAAGGACCAGATCAAAGGCTTCGGGAAAGAAGCCGAAGTAGCCGAAGTCGGCCGTGTTCTGTCTGTGGGTGATGGTATCGCGCGTGTACATGGGCTGGACAATGTTCAAGCTGGTGAGATGGTTGAATTCCCAGGTGGTATCCGAGGGATGGCGCTCAACCTGGAGATTGACAACGTTGGTGTCGTTATCTTTGGCTCTGACCGTGATATTAAAGAGGGTGACACAGTCAAACGCACAAATGCGATTGTGGACGTTCCGGTCGGGCCGGAGTTGCTTGGCCGTGTTGTTGACGGTCTTGGTAACCCGATAGACGGTAAAGGCCCCATTAAGTCAAAAAAGCGAGCGCAGGCTGAAATTAAAGCGCCTGGTATTATTCCACGCAAGTCGGTCCACGAGCCGATGTTTACCGGTCTAAAGTCTGTAGATGCACTGATTCCGGTTGGCCGCGGTCAGCGCGAATTAATCATTGGTGACCGCCAGACTGGTAAAACCGCAATTGCGCTCGACACTATCCTAAACCAAAAATCGTATAACGATGCTGCAAAGGACGATACAGAAAAACTGTTCTGTATCTACGTTGCGGTTGGTCAAAAACGCTCGACTGTTGCTCAGCTCGTCAAAAAGCTCGAAGAAACAGGTGCGATTGAGTATTCCATCGTTGTTGCGGCTACCGCATCTGATCCTGCACCTATGCAGTTCTTAGCACCTTACGCTGCCACATCTATGGGCGAATACTTTCGTGAAAATGGCATGCACGGCCTAATGATCTATGATGATCTTACGAAACAAGCTGTAGCATATCGCCAGATGTCCCTGCTTCTTCGACGCCCGCCAGGGCGCGAGGCATACCCGGGGGACGTTTTCTATCTGCACTCTCGTTTATTGGAGCGCTCCGCTAAGATGAATGAAGAAAATGGCTCAGGTTCTTTGACCGCTTTGCCGGTTATCGAGACACAGGGTGGTGACGTGTCTGCGTTTATCCCGACTAACGTGATATCTATTACTGACGGTCAGATCTTCCTTGAAACTGAGTTGTTTTACCAAGGTATCCGCCCGGCATTGAATACTGGTCTGTCGGTTTCCCGCGTCGGTTCATCCGCTCAAACAAATGCGATGAAATCTGTTGCTGGATCCATTAAATTGGAATTGGCGCAGTACCGCGAAATGGCTGCCTTTGCGCAGTTTGGATCTGATCTTGACGCGTCCACTCAACAGCTGCTGAACCGTGGAGCCCGTCTGACTGAATTACTGAAGCAGCCGCAGTATTCACCACTGACAAATGCTGAACAAGTTGTTGTTTTGTACGCCGGTACGAATGGTTATTTGGACGAGCTCCCCGTTGGAGATGTTGGACGGTTTGAATCTGGTCTGCTCGCACACTTACGCACCAATGCCCAAGATGTTCTGGACTTTATTTCTGATGAAGACCCGAAAATTAAAGGCAAAGCCGAAGATAAAGTGAAAGCCGCCGTCGAAGCATTTTCAAAAAGCTTCGCCTAAACATTGGCCCGTTGGGAATAAGGAGTTTGCTTAATGGCGAACCTTAAAGACCTAAAAATGCGGATCGAGAGTGTTAAAGGCACTCGGAAGATCACTAAGGCCATGCAGATGGTTGCTGCCGCAAAATTGCGCCGTGCGCAGGAAGCTGCAGAAAACGCACGCCCGTTTGCGGAGCGCATGAATGCAGTTATGGGTAATTTGGCCGCGGCGAGTGCGAGCTCTGAAAGCGCACCAAGGCTTCTGGCTGGAACTGGAAAAGACGATGTGCATTTACTAATCGTCGCGACCTCTGAGCGGGGTCTTTGCGGTGGTTTTAACTCGTCGATTGCAAAAATGGCTCGTGCTAATGCTGAGAAATTGTTGGCGGCTGGGAAAACTGTGAAAATTTTGACAGTAGGTAAAAAAGGCCGTGAGCAGTTAAAGCGCGACCTTGGCGATCAAATGATCGATCACGTAGATCTGTCTGAAGTGAAGCGCCTTGGATATAACAATGCCCAAGACGTGGCGAATGACATTATCAATCGTTTCAATGCCGGTGAGTTTGATGTTGCCACTTTATATTTTGCTGAATTCGAGTCAGTAATTTCACAAGTTCCAACGGCGCAACAACTCATTCCTGCAAGGTTTGAAGTGGATTCCACTGTTGAGAAACCATTTTATGAATATGAACCTGGTGAGGACGAGATCTTAGCTGATCTGTTGCCGCGCGCCCTAACAACGCTGGTTTTTACCGGTCTGTTGGAAAATGGCGCATCAGAGCAGGGTGCGCGTATGTCCGCGATGGATAATGCGACGCGTAATGCGGGTGAAATGATCGACAAACTGACCATTCAGTACAATCGTAGCCGCCAAGCTGCGATAACAAACGAATTGATCGAGATTATCTCGGGCGCTGAAGCGCTCTAAGTGAGGAGAAACACATCATGGCAAATGCTGTAGGTAAAATTACACAGGTGATTGGCGCGGTTGTCGACGTTCAGTTCGAAGATCGCTTACCAGAAATTCTTAATGCGCTAGAGTGCGACAACAACGGGAATAATTTGATTCTCGAGGTCGCGCAGCACCTTGGTGAAAACACAGT
>DLZA01000353.1 GCA_003447515.1 Paracoccaceae bacterium | reverse complement strand
TTGGTGGACTTAAGCTGACTTAGAGTTACTGAAAGTACAGGCGCAACGGACGCACAGACGCATTTCTTGGGTTGGACTTGGACAAGTGATGAAAATCAATGTTGTTTGACAGTCCCGTTCCTTAGTGCGCGATCATAATGTGTCGAACGGCTGTGTAGTCCTCCAACGCGTACATTGACATGTCTTTACCATAGCCTGATTGTTTTAGGCCTCCATGCGGCATCTCGTTAGTCAACATGAAGTGCGTATTAATCCAAGTACACCCATATTGTAATGATGCGGTCGCCTCCATTGCCTTGCTAATATTTCCAGTCCAAACAGAGCTTGCGAGCCCATAGGGACTGTCATTTGCCCAATCAATTACTGGATCATCCGTGCTAAAACGAGTGATGGAAACAACCGGACCAAACACTTCTCGTTGCACAATCTCATCACCCTGCAATGCCCCTGCTATAACTGTGGGTTTATAGTAGAACCCTGAGCCTGTCTCAGTTCTGCCACCTGTGACAACCTCAATATGTGATTGCTCGGCGGCGCGTTCAACAAAGCTGGCAACGCGGTCGTTTTGGCGTTGAGAAATCAACGGTGGGATTTCATTCAACGTATCATCGGCATTGTCATAAATGATGCTTGCGGCTGCCGCAGATAATTCAGCGACCAGTTTGTCATATATCCCTGCTTCAGCGTAAATTCGGCATGCAGCGGTACAGTCTTGACCAGCATTGTAAAACCCAAAGGCCTTCAGCCCTTCGACCACCGCTGACAAATTGGCATCATTATAAACGATTACCGGAGCCTTGCCGCCTAATTCCAAGTGCGTGCGTTTCACAGTTTTGGCAGCTGCCATCAGTACCTTTTTCCCAGTAGCCACGTCTCCTGTGATAGACACCATATCAACATCATCATGATTAATAAGTAAATTTCCGACAGATCCACCCTGACCGGTGATCACATTCACCACTCCGTCGGGCAGGATTTCTGCTAGGATTTTTGCAAATGCCAAGGCAGTTAGTGGTGTTTGCTCAGACGGCTTCATGACCACCGTGTTGCCACCCGCTAACGCGGGTGCAAGTTTCCATGCCATCATCATAATAGGGTAGTTCCAAGGAGCAATTGAAGCTACTACACCAATCGGGTCGCGTCGAATCATTGACGTGTGGTTCGCCATATAGTTACCAGCTATTGGACCATGCATGTTACGCACGGCACCTGCGAAAAAACGAAAACAATCAGCAACAGCTGGTATTTCTTCATTACGCACCTCGTTTATCGGCTTGCCACAATTCAAAGCCTCAAGCTTTGCTAGGTCCTCCAAATTACTTTCTACTTCATCCGCGATAGTAAGCAACATTGACGCGCGTTCGCTCGGGGTTGTCTTCGACCACGTTTTAAAAGCTGCACGTGCTGACTTGACCGCATGGTCTATCTGAGCTGGCGAAGCTTCCGGCAATTTCAGGATAACCTCACCCGTACGTGGATTCAGAATGGGTTCCTCAGTTTCGGTACCCGCCTCAAAATTCGTACCGATAAGCATATTCGTTTCCATAGAAATCTCCTGTTTATTTGCCCTGTCCAGCGACAGTTTCTGTGCCGCGGGTTAGGTAATAGGCGCCGACTATCGGCAGAAAGGTAACCAAAACAACAACCATAGCCACAACATTAGTGACAGGACGCTGCCTGGGCCGAACGAGTTCTTCTAACATCCAGATTGGTAGGGTTTGCTGCTGACCAGCAGTGAACGTCGTGACAATAACCTCGTCAAAACTTAGTGCAAATGCTAGCATCCCGCCTGCAAGCAAGGCGGTTGCAATATTGGGCAGTATGACGAAGCGAAGGGTCTGAAAATATGTCGCCCCAAGGTCGAGCGAGGCCTCAACCAGCGATCCAGAGGTGCGCCGGAATCGAGCTACCGCATTATTATAGACAACCACGATGCAAAATGTTGCGTGGCCCAAAACGATTGTCCAAAAACTAAAAGGGATATCCACAAGGTTAAAAGCCGAGCGTAGTGAAATCCCAGTGATGATTCCTGGCAAGGCGATCGGTAGGATTACTAGAAGTGATACGGTTTCGCGTCCAAAAAAGCGCGAGCGCGCCACGGCTGCCGCACATAGCGTTCCAAGGACCATCGCCACAGCTGTAGAGATAGCCGCAACTCGCAGGGATAAACCCAAGGCCGTCCAGACATCAGGCCGGTTCCAAGTCACTGCAAACCATTTCAGTGTTAACCCGGGCGGCGGCCATTGATAGGATTTGTCCTCAGTAGTGAAGGCGTAGACAAAGATTAACATTATTGGCAGGTGCAAAAATAGTAATCCTGCTGCCGCCGCTATTTTCAAACCAAGTGACGCTTTATAGTGCATCGAAAGCCCCCATGCGCCTGGCGATCGTTAAATAAATACCCATAACCAAGATCGGTACCACCGCAAAGGCGGCAGCCAAAGGAATGTTACCTGCTGTTCCCTGAAACTGATAAACGGCCTGCCCAATCATGCGGGCGGATGTCCCTACAATCTGTGGAATAATATAGTCCCCTAAAGTGAGGGAAAATGTAAAAATTGACCCTGCTATTATACCGGGCAAGGCCAGCGGCAAGATAACATAGCGCAACGTTTGTCCCGGCTGGGCTCCCAAATCACCCGAAGCCTCTAGCATTGAGGACGGTACCCGTTCCAGTGCAGCTTGCACAGGGAGGATCATGAAAGGTAGCCAAACATATAGGAAAACCAGAAATGTGCCCGTCCAACTTACCGACAGGGAATATCCGCCAATGCCCGGCACTGATAGGTAGGCTTGCAACACCCAAGATAAGTGCAGCGTCTCAAACAACCAATTCAGAATACCCTCCTTGGCAAGGATTAGCTTCCAAGAATAGACCTTGACCAGATAACTTGACCAGAGCGGCAGCATCACCCCCAAATAAAAGATGACTTTCCAGCGCCCATTAGCATAACGCGCAGCGTAGTAGGCGATGGGAAAGGCTACGATGGCTGCGGCAAGAGTCACGGCGCCGGCCATCGCCACAGTTCTTAGTAAAATATCGAAGTTGGAAGGGCGAAACAGCTCTCCATATGTTTTAAGAGTGAAGTCGTAGTTTATGAGGCCCGAAAACTCGTCAATCGAGAAAAAGCTTTGCGCTAAAAGGGCAAAGAGGGATCCCAGATAAACGATCCCCAGCCATAACACCGGCGGCACCAATAATAACGCCAAAAGCAAGCGCGGCTTTCGCCAAAACGCGTCTGACACTCGCCCACCAAATGTTGCAGTGCTAGCCATTGGTAGCCTCTAACAGATTTAGCGCATCGGCATCCCAAGCCAGATGCACCTCGCTACCATCATTTGGGAGTTCCGCTCCCTTGGGCAGCAATACCGAGATCCTTGCGCCATCCACGGCAACTTCCAGACGTGTAGCCGCTCCTAAAAATGCCTGCGATTCCACAGTTCCAACCAAGCCATCTTCAGCCAGTCGTATGTTTTCCGGCCTCAAACTGGCGAGTTTGGCGACGCCAATCAACCGTTGAACCATCTCAACGGGCAACACGTTGGAGGAGCCAACGAAATCTGCAACAAATGGTGTTTTAGGTGAGTCATATAGCACTAGTGGGCTGTCAACTTGCTGCACTTTTCCATTGTTAAACACTGCAACACGGTCGGCCATCGATAAGGCTTCACCCTGATCATGTGTGACAAAGACAAAAGTGATTCCTAATTGTCTCTGCAACGATTTTAGTTCTCCTTGCATCTGCTCACGCAACTTTAGATCCAGTGCGCCGAGCGGCTCATCCAGCAATAATACCTTTGGTTTATTGACAAGGGCGCGCGCCAAAGCGACGCGTTGTCTTTGACCTCCAGAGAGCTCAGATGGTTTGCGTTTGGAAAAGCCGCCAAGCGCAACAAGATCCAGCGCCTCATCTGCTGCGTGGTGGCGTTCGGCTTTCGGAACTCGCGCGATCATTAATCCATACGCCACGTTATCCTGCACATTCAGATGTGGGAATAAGGCATAATCCTGAAACACCGTGTTTACTGGACGCCGATATGGCGGCGTATTTGTCGCATCCTGCCCAAAGATATGAACGCGTCCCTGTGATGGCCGCTCAAACCCGGCGATCAGCCGTAAGCAGGTCGTTTTACCAGACCCTGATGGTCCAAGCATTGCAAAAAATTCGCCCTCTTCAATTTCAAGCGTCACGTCGTCAACAGCGCGAGTATCTCCAAAAAAGCGCGAGGTCGCCTCAAACTTAACTGCCGATGCCACAGTAATACTCCTTTTGGTCCTGTGGCGCACAGAGGCGCCACAGGTAAACAAAATCGTGTGAATCAGCGTCCGCCAATAACGCCTATGTAGTCAGAAACCCACCGGTAGTAAGGTACACACTCACCTTGGCTTTCACACTGGCTAACTGGAGTTTGCCAGAACCGGATCTTGTCAAAGTCGTCCAGACCGTTCTTTGTACACCCCTCGGCAGTTTGCATCCCGCTCCCATCCGTACAGGAAGCCAAAACAGCTGGATTTGCACCGAACCAAAGGCCTAGGTCACTCATCAAGTTAGAGCTAAGGGTGTGCTCCATCCACATATAGGAACAATTCGGGTTCTCTGCATCCACGTGCATCATTGTGGTGTCCGCCCAACCAGTTGCGCCCTCTTCGGGAATAACGCTTGCTACAGGCTGTTTATCGCCTTGTAAAAGATTGACTTGAAACGGCCATGAACCTGACGCTGCCATACCTTCATTCTTGAAATCATCAATCTGAATAAACGCATCATGCCAATAACGGCTGACGAGGGTACGCTGCCCGCGCAGCAGATCGAGAGCTGCATTGTATTGATCTTGGTTCAACTCATAAGGAGAAACTATACCAAGATCAGGCTGATGCGTCATGAGATAAAGCGCTGCATCCGCAACATGGATCGGGCCATCGTAAGCCTGCACGCGGCCTTTGTTAGTCTGACCGTCTGGCAGCGTGGTCTCATTAAACACGACAGACCAAGAAGTTGGAGGCGAGTCGCCAAAAACCTCTGTATTGTACATTAAAACGTTGGGGCCCCACATGTACGGGACACCGTAGTTCTTATTATTGACATAGTGCCAAGGTGCCTGCTTCAATCGGTCGTCAACATCACTCCAGCTAGGAACAAGATCGATGTTAACTGGCTGAACACGCTTTCCAGCAATCATGCGAAGCGAAGCGTCACCGGAGGCAGTCACTAAGTCGAATCCGCCCTCATTCATCAAAGCGACCATTTCGTCTGAAGTATTAGCTGTTTTCACATTGACCATACATCCGGTAGACTCCTCAAATCCACTGACCCAATCGAAACTTTTTACAGTTTCTCCGCGTTCGATGTAGCCTGGCCACGCTAC
>DLZA01000354.1:2089-5021 GCA_003447515.1 Paracoccaceae bacterium | reverse complement strand
GCCCGCATGATTGGGCAGGCTGTTTATCAGTTCCAAGGGACGGCGGGTAACATCCCTCTGGCTGCTGCCTTTGCCGTGGTACCGATCTTAGTCATGGGGATATATTTAACAGTTGCCAGACGCATGGGGGCTTTCGATGCACTCTAAAGCCTCACTTGGTTTGAAAATATCGGCGGCAGCGGGATTACTATTTCTGCACCTGCCAATATTGCTGATCTTTGTTTACGCCTTTACTACTGAAGACAAATCTTATCAATGGCCGCCGCCCGGACTAACCCTGAAATGGTTTGCGGTAACCTGGAACCGTGCTGATGTCTGGGCGGCTTTGGGTTTGTCTCTGCGCGTTGCAGCGATTTCTACGCTTGTTGCGATGGTTCTTGGTACGCTTTGCGCGGCCGCCGTGGCGCGCTCGCGCTTTTTTGGACGCGAATCCGTATCCCTTTTAGTGATCTTACCGATCGCCTTACCGGGAATCATCACCGGGATTTCACTGCGCTCAGCCTTCAATCTAGCGGATATCCCTTTTAGTTTTTGGACAATCGTTTTGGGTCACGCAACATTTTGCATCGTGGTTGTCTATAACAATGCTGTGGCGCGCTTCCGGCGCACCTCTGGGTCGCTCGTCGAGGCCTCGCTAGACCTTGGAGCCACATATTTTCAGACCTTCCGCTTTATCATCCTGCCCAATATTGCAACCGCTCTGCTTGCAGGCGGAATGCTCGCATTCGCACTAAGTTTTGACGAAGTTATTGTCACGACCTTTACTGCGGGCCAGCAGCAAACTCTGCCGATCTGGATGCTAGAAGAACTTGTTCGCCCTAGGCAACGCCCGGTTACCAATGTTGTGGCCATGGTGGTTGTTCTGGTCACCTTCCTGCCGATCTTCGGCGCCTATTACCTGACACGCGGCACTGAAACTGTCGCTGGGCAGGGCAAATAAACAGGAGACTTTCATGGAAACTAGTATGCTTATCGGTACGGATTTCGAGGCTGGTACAGAAACCGAAGAACCCATTCTGAATCCACGCACAGGCGAGGTCATCATGAATTTGCCCGAAGCCTCGCCAGTGCAGATAGACCGTGCGGTCAAATCAGCACGTGCGGCCTTTAAAACATGGTCCCAGACAACGCCAGGCGAACGCGCGTCATTGTTGCTTGCCATTGCTGATGCGGTAGAACGTAAGTTGGAAGACCTTGCACAGCTGGAGGCATTGAATTGCGGAAAGCCCATCAACGAGGTACGGAACGAAGAAATTCCAGCTGTTGCAGATTGCTTTCGTTTCTTTGCCGGTGCCGTTCGTAACATGAGCGGTCCGATAGCCGGTAATTATATGGCAGGCCATACTTCAATGATCCGGCGCGACCCGATTGGTGTGGTGGCTTCAATCGCACCGTGGAACTACCCGATCATGATGATGGCATGGAAACTTGCACCCGCGCTAGCGGGAGGCAACACCATAGTAATCAAACCGTCTGAGCAAACGCCGCTCACTGCATTGGCATTTGCAAAAATCCTAGCGGAAATCCTGCCCGAAGGCGTGGTAAATGTGATCACCGGTCAGGGCGGATCAGTCGGCAATACGCTGATCAATCACGATGGCGTTGATATGGTGTCAATCACCGGGGACGTGGCGACTGGGAAGAAAGTGCTCATGGCAGCTGCTAAAACTGTGAAACGCACCCACCTTGAATTGGGGGGCAAGGCTCCGGTAATTGTTTATGATGATGCAGATCTGCCAGCGGTGGTTGAAGGGCTCAAGGCTTTTGGCTTTTATAATGCTGGTCAAGACTGTACCGCCGCGTGCCGAATCTACGCCGAATCAGGGATCCATGACAAACTGGTTGCAGAACTTTCTGCAGCCGCGGCAAGCATCGTCTACAACAATGCAGATGATACGTTGAATGAAATCCCACCGCTGATCTCTCAGCGCCAAAGCGATCGTGTGGCCAGCTTTGTTGAACGCGCTGCCGAACAATCACATATCGAGGTTGTCACAGGCGGCAGCACTGAGGCAGGTTCTGGATTCTACTATAAACCCACAGTCATAGCAGGCGCCTTGCAGGGAGATGAGATTGTGCAGCGTGAAGTGTTTGGTCCAGTCGTTTCTATCACGCGCTTCAGCGCGGACGATCCGGTAATTGATTGGGCAAACGACAGTCCCTACGGGCTTGCGAGTTCCGTTTGGACAGGCAATATCGGTAAGGCGATGGAGGCGACTGCCGCGCTACAATACGGGTGCACCTGGGTGAATACGCATTTCATGTTGACCAACGAGATGCCTCATGGTGGCTTAAAACAATCTGGTTATGGCAAAGACATGTCGATGTACGCGTTGGAGGACTATACAGCGGTTCGACACATCATGATCGCACACTAAGAAAAGGGGTATTGTCAGAAAAAACCACCATGTCCGCAACAGTCGGGCAATTAGCGATGCTGCTTTGTCTCAGCATGTTCTCTGCCGCTACTTCAAAACTAGCCCTGAAATAATCCAGCTCGTTGTTTGCTATATGTGAGGTTTCCACTTTTACTTAGGAACGTAGAAGACCTACTGAGCCGCTGGATTCTTTCGATGTTCCTAGGTATTTTTTGGAAGATACGCACGAGGCTGAAAAAAGAAAAAAAGAAGTGAATGGGAATAATCTTAAGCGTAAGCATACAGGGAACCCCCTCTGTATTGGTGTGATTTGAGGTGCGATTATTACGCGAGGCTGGCGATGTAGCTGGCGCGATATGAGGTCTTTGTAGATGAGCAAGCGACGGGGTGGACGTGGTTCCTAATACACGGATGAGTTCAAACGGCGGCTCTTAGCGGAAAGCCATGGTGATGGTGTGAGTGTTCCGGTGGTCTCGCGGCGTCATGGCGTGCCGACGAACCGTATTTACGCGTAGTGCGACGATGCGCGGTTCCAGCCGGCGGCGTCTGTTGAT
>DLZA01000354.1:1174-1740 GCA_003447515.1 Paracoccaceae bacterium | reverse complement strand
CAAACTGATCTTGAACATGATGGTGTCTGTGGCTCAGTTTAAACGTTAGATGATGAAAGAATGTCAGGTAGAAGGCATCAAGAAAGCCAAGGCAGAGGGTGAGTATAAGGGACGTGCACCAACTGCCATTCACAAAGGCAAGCAGACAAGGTTAAGGCTTTGGTTGAGGCGGGTGTTGCACGTCTGCAGGTCATGGAGCAGTTAGGTATCAGCAAGGCTTCTTAATACAGATGCTTACAGAATGCAGCGTGAAGGCTAATTACAGACCCATACAGAAGCATCTTGGTGAAGTTCAGGAAAACAAGCCTGAGCAAAGACGAGCGCATGGGTCCCCAGAACACTGTCAGACGATTCTATTCGGCTCAAATTCCCACCTGCGCCACTACTCATAAAGTTTTACCTCAGGTCAAACTCAGCAGTCAGCCTTTAAACTATGCTTGATGCTGGCCCGTCTGTAATGGCAGAGGCTAGGTCACTTAGGATAATCGTCAGTCAGTCTGTCGTATCAAACCAGAGGTCGAGGCAGCGTAATGCAGATATTGAGATTATCCTGATCTGCGCGAATT
>DLZA01000354.1:0-815 GCA_003447515.1 Paracoccaceae bacterium | reverse complement strand
TATTTTATACTTAAAATTCTTTACATTGACCGTAAGCGACGTTACGTAAAGTTACAGGAGTTCTAGGCTTGTGAGTAACAACCCCATGAATGCGGTGAAGAAATGGCTCTCGTTGACCATAACCTTAGGTACCGGAGCTTTCCCATATAAATGGCTTTTGAGTAAAAAGCTTAGCTATGTTGGCAGATACCTTTCTTCCTGCATCAAAGTCAGCAGCGCTGACACTGCTGGCGACACAATTTACAAAGTAATTGAATGGGAAGACCAGCCCCAAGGCCCACCACATTTTTCAACTGATTAGTACTCTTAGTCTTTGTTAAGAGTTCGAAAAAAACCAGTTTTTGATTTAAATCATCTTAGATTGAAAACAGCATATTGCAATACGGCCTAGAGACCGTTGCAAGCATGCCCAACTCATATATTTTTAAAGCACTGGAAATAGGTAATGAATAGGGAAGTCTTATTAAATCTGAAAAAGGCGGTCAATTTTGCTGAGGCTGGCTTGGAATTACAGAATTTACCTTTGTTGGAAAAGGAATTATTCTACGGCATTTTAGCGATCGTTGACAAGAACAATGAGTTTTCGTCTGATTTACTCAAAGACACCGTAAAAGCGTTGGATATTCCGCACGCCACCTATCATCGACTAATTAAAAACTTGCTTAAAAAGGGCTTTATAGCCAAGGCTGCCGATCGTCAGCGAAATGCCTACATCTTAGTCAAGACAGTTTAATCCTGTTGAGAACGAACCTAAGGCACAGAAACAACACCAGAGTTCCGAGCAAATCTCCAATTAGAAACTGTAAAATTATTCT
>DLZA01000078.1:3829-4732 GCA_003447515.1 Paracoccaceae bacterium | reverse complement strand
AGATCCTCAGCACCCACCTGCGTTGCAAGTGCTAGAATGAAGGCCGTGAGTATCGTGACGTCGTGTTTTTATCTTTCAAAAAGCGTTATATTAAAAGGCAAATGGGCCATCGCCACGCACTGGATCTATGCGGATTGACTTGAACCCATCCGCCCATTGATGGAGCAGGGCTCCACCCTCTTGTTCCAAAAATCCGATTGGAGCGTCATGATGCGTGTTGAACAAAAAACTGCTACAAACAGAGGGTGCCGATATAACGGTATGACCTGCCAAGCGAGTTGATATGTTCCGATGAATATGTCCACACAGCACCAAAACATCGCCCTGATATTCAGCTAATATTTCGTTGAGCCGCTCGGCACCTCTTTGCAGGCCAATGGAGTCCATGAATGCCATGCCTGATTTAAATGGTGGATGATGCAACATCACAACCGCGGGAGCCTTTTCCAGATCGTCCAAACACTCTTTCAAAAACTCCAACGAGTCTTGTCTTAATTCACCGGCGCCCTGCCCCTCGATCAATGTATCAAGACCAATAACCTCCAGATCACCCAACTTATGGCGCCAGTCCAATCTCCCTGTCTCAGGTAAGTAGCCGGCCCGTTCAAAGGCATCGCGAAAGGGCACACGCACATCATGATTTCCAGGAATACAAAAAATTGGTAGGTTCAAAGGCTCGAGAATTGATTTAAACAACTCATAGCTTTCTGCCGTTCCATCATCGCTTATATCACCAGTTACAACAATGCCATCAAGTGGCCCAACTTCAAATTGCAGCTCCGCAATCCGTAAAACCAATCTTTTTAAAGGGCTCGCAGTATCCAAACGTCCAGAAACAAGGCTGCCTGTTTTTACAACATGCGTGTCAGAAATTTGTAAGAATTGGGTCATTTACACCTCACA
>DLZA01000078.1:3106-3454 GCA_003447515.1 Paracoccaceae bacterium | reverse complement strand
ATCAAGCAGGACTTCCACCATCTGTTAAAATTACGTTATCGCAAAGGCTTTCAACCAAGGCAGCATAATTTCCATCGGGCAAACGGTCGAGAATAACCGTATCAACATCTGCAATATTTTCACCTGCCGCCGGTGCCAAACGGCCAAATTTAGAATGATCAATCACAAGAATCGAGCATTTTGAATTTGCCATAATCTGTTCCCGCGCGCGCACCTCTCCGGCATGAAATTCCAACAAGGATCCATCTTCAGCGATACCTGCAACACCAAATATGCAAAATTCGGCGCGGTAACGGCTAAAAAACGCTAAAACCTCTTCGCCCAAAATATCACGATCCGGCAATCTTA
>DLZA01000078.1:0-2720 GCA_003447515.1 Paracoccaceae bacterium | reverse complement strand
GCACTTAAATTATTTGTAATGACGGTCAAACTTTTGCGATGGCGCAACGCACGCGCAACACTTAGAGGCGTCGATCCGATCGAAATGAAAATAGTAGCTCCATCTGGGATTAATTTTGCAGCAGCTTCGCCAATGTTACGCTTTTCTGCAAGATTGGTCGAAAGCCTTTGATCAAATGGCGTATTTGACTGCCACGCAGACAACTCAACGCGGCCATGCCGCCGTTTCAGCAGACCACCTTCGCATAATTTATCCACGTCGCGCCGAATTGTTTGCGTAGAAACATCCATGATTTCTGCCAAAGCACCGACTGACAACGCCCCGTGTTCAAGGACAATGTCTTCAATTAATTTATGCCTTTTTTTCTTTTTAGCTGACATAAATGTCCTCTATCTATCTTAAATTAAACGCTCAAGGAAAGCGGCAGCGAATGGCACACGACCCATATTCTTACGCACCTCAATAATTAATTGTGGTGCAGCCTCAATATTATGCAAGGAATCCATAACAGGCTGCCAAGAAATTGTACCCTCGCCAGGTAGCCAGTGACGATCCGCATACCCATCCACATCTTGTAAATGTACATGCGCGAGTAGGTTTTCAGAAGCTGCAATAAAATCTAGCACGGAAGGAGCACTATAATTGCAATGAGATAGATGTGCGTGCCCTGTATCGACCGAAAGCCGCAGGTTCGGGTGATCAATTTCACGCACAGCGCGCATCCTCATATTGGGATCAGTGTCATCACAGTTTTCCAAGACCAATGTGCAGCCAATATCAGCAGCACGCTGTAAAGGCGCCTTGAGAATATCCCCCATCGCAGCAATAATTCCTGGTTGCACAAAAGGATATTGCCACTGATTTAACTTAACCCAATCATTGAAAGGGCTATGAATGACCATATATTGCGCGTTCAACTGTTCACAAATCTCAAGCGAGTTAATCAATCGCGCTGTAATCAATTTTTGAAAAGCTACCTCTAAATTACCAAGGTCTAGGCCAAAAAAGGGTCCGTGCACACCACGGGGCCCATGATGGGCCTGTAATTTTTCTTGATAGGCAGAAATCAAATTTGACAAATCACTGGACAACACATTTGGCGGCGTGAAGTCCTGAATTTCAACCGGTCGATCTTGCTCGCATAGCCAACCGAATACAGTATCAATATTATCTAATGTAACTGCCGCTCCGATTTTTGAAACGGTCATGATCTCTCCCTACTTAATACCTGCACGAATGAAACTTTGGACAAACTGTCGTTGGAAAAGCAGAAAAGCAATGAGCAACGGGCCCGATGTCATCAATGTGGCCGCGTTTATCACTGACCATTGAATGCCCGAATCCGTTACAGCAAAGATGGAAAGACCAACAGTGAGCGGTCGTGTTTCTACAGAGTTGGTCACGATGAGCGGCCACACGAAATTATTCCAATGGTGGCTCACCGAGACTAGCCCGTATGCAAGATAGGTTGGTTTCGCGAGTGGTATGTAAACGCGCCATAATACCCCTAAAAAAGAGCATCCCTCAATCCGTGCAGCTTCATCTAATTCTTTAGGAACTGTCATAAAAGTCTGGCGCAGTAAAAAAATACCAAAGCCAGATGCAATATAAGGAAGCCCAATCGCCGCGATTGTATCAATCAGCCCAAATGATCGCATCGTTTGATAATTCTGAACAATTAAAATATCGGGCATGACTAAAAGTTGCAGCAACACCAAAGTAAATAGCAAGCTTCGGCCAGGAAATGTAAAGCGTGCAAATGCGTAAGCAGCAAGCGTGCATAAGAAAAATTGCGCCGCAACAATGCCCGTTACGAGAATTACCGTATTTAAAAAATATCGCGCGAACGGTGCCTCATTCCAGGCCTGCACGAAATTCTGCAACGTCACAGGCGCAAACAGATCAAACCGCGTTTCATACTCACTGGGGTGAAAAGCTGTCCAGACTGCGTAAACAAGGGGCAGTAGCCACAAAAGTGCCAAACACCAGGCCCCTAATGTGTTTAAGGAACGGTCAAAATCTAACGATTTGCGTTTGAAAGTTGTTTGCTGTGTCACTGCTGAATCTTCAATCATTTATAATGCACTTTTTTATCTAGAAAAAAGAATTGGCCGATTGCAACCGTCGTCAAGATTGCGAGCATGACTACTGTCAAAGTTGCAGCGTAAGCCGTGTCCCAATAATCAAATGCCACTTCGTAAATATAAAACAGTAAAAGGCTGGATGCATTATTTGGGCCACCTTCGGTCATGACAAAAATATGATCAACCAAGCGAAACGAATTGATCACAGCATTCACAGATACGAACAAGGTCGTGGGCATCAAAAGCGGAAAAGCCACACGCCGGAAATAGTAGAACTTACCCGCTCCCTCGATCGAAGCAGCCTCGCGCAGTGAAGGCGGAATAGTTTGTAAAGCTGCCAAGTAAAAAATCATAAAAAAGCCAGCCTCTTTCCAGATTGCAACGGCAATCATTGAATAAAGCGCCGTATCCGGCGAGCCCATCCAATTTTGTTCAGGGTAGGCAAAAAGACTACGGATTTGATCAATCAAACCAAAGCCAGGGGTATAAAAAAACAGCCAAATATTCGCCACAGCAATCAAAGGCAACACTGTAGGCGTAAAATAGGCCATGCGTAGAAACCCGCGCCCACGAAGCTTTTCATTGACCCAAAGAGCCATCGCCAATGATAAGATTATCGACAGAGGAATAGTCCAA
>DLZA01000343.1:972-9571 GCA_003447515.1 Paracoccaceae bacterium | reverse complement strand
GTTTCAATTTGCGGCTCCAACCGATCACATTGAAACCATACTCTTGTGCTGCTATGGCACAAGCCATGCCGAGCTGCCCGATCCCCAAAAATGCCACAACACGCTCTGAAGGAAGCGGTAGTGTGACATCCGTTAACCATTTATCTGCATGAAAAAATTTATCGGTTTGCAAATGATGGCGCATGATATGTCCGAACACATAATCCATCATTCCTTGCGTCATTCCAGCATCCACCATCCGTGCCATTGGCTGCGTCAGTGTTGGGTTTTTCAGTAGCTTATCTGGCCCTGCCCAAAGGCTTTGGATAAGTTTTAGGTTGGTAAAAACCGTCAAATCATCATCGACACGGGTCGGCGCATAAATCAGATAGTCAATCGTTTCTGGAAAATTGGTTTCCTTAAGAAGGTTGACCTGTAAATTTTGTTTAGCAAACTCTGCTTCTAACACGGGCTGATATCGCGGCCACAGTTCATTGTGGGCCGAAAATAAAATATTGATCATGGGTTTCCTTATCGTGGCCGATGCACATGTGCACTTTGTACCAGTCCAAACGCAAGCAGCAACACAATCATCGCAGATCCTCCGTAGCTCACCAATGGTAGAGGGACCCCGACAACAGGAGCTAGCCCCATTACCATTGCCATATTCACAGCGAAATAAAAGAAAAACGTCGTGCTAACCCCTATTGTTACAAGCGCCCCGTACCTATCTCTGTTCGACAACGCGGATACATAACAAAATCCTAAAATCAGCCCATAGAGCCCCAGCAGAACGATACCACCAACAAATCCAAACTCTTCGCCAAGCGTCGTGAAAATAAAATCTGTGTGCTTCTCAGGTAAGAAGTTCAGCCGCTGCTGGGTCCCTTGCATAAACCCACGCCCGGTCATGCCACCGGACCCCAGTGCTATCTTGGATTGTGTGATGTGATAACCAGAGCCAAGTGGGTCAGTTGATGGATCAATAAACGTTTCAATTCGTTTGTATTGGTAATCCTTTAAAAGTTGGTATTCTGTCCCTTTTGTAGCAAAAACTCCCGTCACCAAAAGTGTCACCGACAGAACAGTTACTAGAAAATACGCCCAATGTACTCCGGCAATAAACATCATTATGGCACCGCCCATTATAATTAGTAATGCGGTCCCAAGATCAGGTTGATCCAGAACCAAGCAGGCAGGCAATGAGATCACCGCAATCGGGATAAGCACCCAAAGGGGGTGAGAAATGCGCCGCTCATCCAGCCAATCATAGTAAAACGCCAAAGCCATCACGACACCGATTTTCATTAACTCTGAAGGTTGCAACGTCATGAACCCGAGGTCAATCCAACGTTGGGCGCCGCCACGCGTCAAACCAACATACGGAACTGCTATAAGTAGGGCGATGCCAACGATATAGGCTAAAATACTAATTTCACGCCAAAAACTGATTGGCACAAAGGCCATGAAGGCCATGGCACCTGCGCCCAAACAAAATCGTATAATTTGAGGCTCGGCCCAACGTTCGATATCACCACCCGATATCGAATACAGCATCAAGAATCCTGTGCTTGCGACTGCAGTCAACAACAATGCTATAGGCCAATTGAAATGCAGTACTTTACTCAGCCCTGTAGGAACCGAATGGGAATAATACTCAGAGTTACTCACACTTTATCACCCTTAATTGGATGCCGAGAACGCAAATCTGTCGGTAAAGAACGATAATCGTTGTCTTTGTCCATCTCGAGTGCGCGTTGCATAATATCCTTGGCAATTGGAGCAGCTACTTTCGATCCACCACCACCATGTTCGACCACTACAGAAATCGCAAGCCGCGGATTATCCGCTGGGGCAAAGGCAACGAATAACGCGTGATCTCGATGCTCCCATTTACGATCTTCGTTGCGCACAATACCGCTCAATCGCTCGCGCTCTGTGATAGAAACCACCTGCGTTGTGCCCGTTTTCCCAGCCATTTTTTTACTGCCTGACAGGCGCGATCCCGCAGCTGTACCATTCTGTTCATTTACTACCCCGAACATGCCTTTGCGAACCGCATCCAAATGTACTGCTTCAATGGCAAGTGCCTCGCGCCCTCTAACCGCTTGCGGTATATTGTCGATCGCATTTACCAAACGAGGTGAGATCTTAGTGCCTGTCCCAATTCGCGCCGCCATGACCGCCAATTGCAGGGGCGAGGCCAGAACAAAACCCTGGCCGATTGATGCGTTCAGGGAGTCGCCAACAGTCCAATCTTTTTTTCGCACCCTCTTTTTCCACTCCTTAGTAGGTGCGAGGCCGCTGCGTACAGCTGGCAGTTGTAGATCATGTTTGACACCAATGCCCAAATCTCTCGCCATAGCCGAGATATTTTCAATGCCAACTTTTTGGGCCACTTCATAGTAATACACATCACAGGATCGTTTCAGGCTGTCATGGAGAGCAACGCGCCCGTGTCCTCCCCGGTTCCAACAATGAAATTTACGGTCATACAGTTCAACGGAACCTGAACAGTTGTATTGGTCTTTGTCCGTGATAAACCCGCCTTTTAAGGCTGCTAATGCTGTCACCATTTTGAATGTTGAGCCAGGCGGATAGGTTCCGGAAACTGCTTTATTCAACATTGGCTTGTATTTATCCTCGTTGAGATCACGAAAATCAGCCACGGAAATACCACGCACAAATTTGTTTGGATCAAAACTTGGAGCAGAAGCGATTGCTAACAAATCACCGTTCTGTACGTCCATCACTACCGCTGATGCGCTTTCGTTTCCAAGCCGCTGGAGCGCATATTTTTGTAAACGATGGTCAACGGTCAGCTGGACATTCGCGCCGGCTTTATTTTCCTTGCGGGCCAAAACGCGCATGACCCTTCCAACGGAATTCACCTCAATCTGCTTTACACCCGCTTTCCCCCGAAGTCGCTTTTCGACCTTTTTCTCTATACCATTCTTACCGATCTGGAATCGCGGTATTAGCAGTAGGGGATCTTTATCATCTGTCTTGCTCAGGTCGTAGTCTGAGACTGGCCCGACATAACCCATAATATGAGCAAAATCATAGGTTTGTGGATAAATTCGATAATGCCCTAACTCAGGTGTGATCCCTGAAAGTGCGGGGGCATTAGCGCTTACTGCTGCAATATGTTTCCAGCTAAGATCCTGGGCCACTGTTACGGGCACAAATCCGCGCCGTTTGCGCATCTCTACCAGAGCTAATGAAATGTCTTCCTCGGTAATCGGGATAATTGTTGCCAACCGCCGCAATACTTTTTCAGGATCATCAGACTGTTCACGCACCATCTCAATTTTATAGTTTGGTTCGTTATAAGCCAGTGGCTTGCCAAGGCGATCAAATACTAAGCCTCGCACCGGTGGGATCAGGCGAATATTGACTCGGTTTTCTTCGGCCAACAGTCTAAAAGATTGGCTCTGCTGCACTGAGATACGCCGCATTTGCCAGCCAAGTGTACCAATTACACTGGCCTGTATACCCGCCAAAATAACGGCACGACGCGTTAAAATTTTGCGTAACTTTACAGGTTTGCTTGGAAATCTCATAATCGTTTACCCCACGCATCTAATTCGCCTGGCTGTGGCCGTTGGAGTCCGAATCCATATTGCACCAACCCTACGATTGCAGGGTATGCCAGAACAGTAAGAAGGATAGGTAGCATGTTTTCCATAAGTTGTGGCATGTCAGACAGTGTTAACGCCAAGATCGTCTGTTGGACAACCATGATAACGATGAATATTGCTGCTACCCATAACCATTCAAGCCAAAAATTATACTCCCGAAATGCTTGAATGTTGGCTCTCACCACCTCGGATGCCATGATGACTAAAAAGGTGAATAGCCCAAGTGGGGCTTGCGTTAGTATATCACGCAAAAAGAATACGAAAAACACTGCCCAAACCGGTACATATTCTGGTCGCCGCACAATATAAATCATTGTAAAGCAATAGAAGATATCTGGGTAAGGCAGGGTATTGGCACTTAGGTCAAATGGGATAATCGAGAGCAGAATACAGGTCGATCCAACCCCTACATATCCGATGCGATACATCCAAAAACGAAACGTCGAGACCCCCCCCATTATTCGCTCACTATCATCTGACCGGGCAAGGTTGTACCAACTAATTCATCCGGTTCTGATATTGGAGCAGAAGGTGAATGGCGGATCACGCGCAGGAATTCCAAACGGCGGTAATCTGCAGCTAGCTTCACTCTCAACCGTCCATCGCCGCTGAAAACCGCTGTTCCTGCAAGCAAACCTGGAGGAAAAACACCGCCATCACCGGTTGTAAAAACGCGATCTCCAGCACGTATCTGATCGACACCGTCTACAAATTCTAATGGGGGCAAAGGCGTGTTGTCGCCAGCAAGAATGGCTTTTTGTCCTGACGGTGTCACTTCAACAGGAATACGGCTAGAACTGTCGGTTAAAAACAAAACCCGGGATGAATTTTTACCAACCCCCGAAATACGTCCCAAGAGGCCTAGCCCATCCATGGCTGCCCATCCATTGAGAACACCGTCGTGCTGTCCAATGTTGATCAGAGCCGATTGGCGAAACGGGCTGCCACTATCTGCTAGGATTACGCCGGTAGTAAACGTCAATTTAGGGTTAAGTTTTACATTGTTTAGATCCAGCAGTTTTGCATTCTTTTGTTCCAACTGAATAGCGGCCTCTTTCCAAGCCTTCATCTGCTGTAACTCACGGCGAAGTTCCTGATTTTGTTGATAAATCCTTGAATAACTTTGCGCATCTGCAATCATATTCGACACATGAGATAAGGGAGTTATCGCCCACTCTAGGCTTGGCACCACTTTGTCAATTACGGCCATGCGAAACCGCTCTGCCCGTGGATTATCGATACGCCAAATTAGAAAAGTCAAAAATACAAACACCAACAAGGCAGAGACAAGAATACGACGTACGATACGGCGGAAATAGACGTCACTGTCGTTTTGTACGGCCATCGGTTGCCTTCAAAGACTTAGCTATCGAAATCGATAACATGAAGTAGCTGTTTTTCATACTCCAGCGATTTTCCTGTGCCGAGTGCGACACAATTTAAGCTCTCGTCAGCAACCGAAATTGCCAATCCTGTCTGCTCGCGTAGTGCCATATCCAAATCACCTAACAATGCACCGCCACCCGTCAGCATGACGCCACGGTCTACAATGTCCGCGGCCAAATCAGGTGGAGTGGACTCTAACGCAGTCATAACCGCTTCGCAGATCTGCTGTACAGGTTCTGCCAAAGCATCTGCTACTTGGGCTTGTGTAATCTCAGTTTCTTTGGGGACACCATTCAACAAATCTCGGCCACGAATTTCCATCGACGTGCCTCGCCCATCATCCGGCATTCGTGCTGTGCCAATCGAAGTCTTGATCCTCTCTGCTGTATTTTCGCCTACCAGAAGGTTCTGTTGACGACGCAGATAAGAGATAACTGCCTCGTCCATACGGTCCCCCCCCACACGCACAGAGCGCGCGTACACAATATCACCTAACGACATGACCGCCACTTCGGTAGTGCCGCCGCCGATATCTACGACCATGCTGCCTGTAGGGTCCGTGATAGGCATCCCCGCCCCAATAGCAGCTGCAATTGGTTCTGCAATAAGACCTGCCTTCCGTGCACCTGCCGACAAAACAGATTGGCGAATGGCGCGTTTTTCGACTGGGGTCGCCCCATGAGGAACACATACAATGACACGCGGTTTCGTAAGGGTAGATCGTTTGTGCACTTTACGAATGAAGTGTTTGATCATTTCTTCCGCCACATCAAAATCCGCAATAACACCTTCACGCATCGGACGGATTGCTTCAATAGACCCTGGTGTTCGGCCAAGCATTAGTTTCGCATCCTCGCCGAACGCTAAAGCTTTCTTCACGCCGTCCTTGATTGTGTAGGCCACCACCGAAGGTTCATTCAGAACGATACCTTTGCCTTTAACATAGACCAGCGTGTTTGCTGTACCTAAGTCAATTGCCATATCAGGCGAAAAAAAACTTGAAATATTTCCAAACATTTGCGCCCGCCTTTGCTTGCACGATTTCCCACTTAAATTAGTGAGCCTGAAGATTGTCTATAACCTTGGCGTGCCCTCCGGGTAAAGGCACTGCTTTCTCAGAATAAGCATTTTCCCGCCCTAGATAATTTGAATAAGTGAGATCTTTCACCTCTTAGCAAACGATATCTAACATAAACATTTTTCGAATTATGTTTACATAGAAAAAGACAAAGGATCGAGGCTCACTTAAAATTTTTATTTTTTTTGCCGGATAATGGCTTGGCAGAATAGGCCTGTTTCTTGCTTTCGTCCGCTTCATGTCACTCAATTATGAGAGATCTTTGTAGTTCACCTCCGGCACATCCCGACCAGTTTTTTCACGCCGCACTAACAGTTTGTTGAGAGCATTTACATAGGCCTTACAGCTCGCTACGACAGTGTCCGTATCCGCTGACGATCCAACCGCAATTTTGCCATCTTCTTCCATACGCACGGATACTGTTGCTTGCGCATCAGTACCCTCCGTCACTGCTGCAACGTTGTACAGTTGTAGCCGCGCCTCATGTTTGAATAGCGTTTTCACCGCATTGAAAGTTGCATCTACGGGACCGTCACCCGTGGCCTTCACGCTTTGATCTTTGCCATCAATTGTAAGTGTCAAATCTGCCTCTTGTGGGCTGTCAGTACCACAGACTACACGCAAAGACCTCACTTTAATGCGATCATGCTCAGCGTTTGTTGCTTCATCTGACATTAGAGCAATGAGATCGTCTTCAAAAACTTCTTTTTTTCGATCAGCCAAGGCTTTGAAGCGCACAAATATGTCTTTTAGTTGGTTGTCACCCAGTTCAAACCCCAGATCGGCCAGTTTCGCGCGCAGCGCCGCACGACCTGAGTGTTTTCCCAGTACCAAATTCGTTTCTGCCAAACCCACGTCCTCGGGGCGCATAATCTCGAACGTTTCTGCATTCTTAAGCATCCCGTCTTGATGAATGCCACTTTCGTGGGCAAACGCGTTCTTGCCTACTATCGCTTTGTTGAATTGTACTGCGAAACCCGAAACTGACGCCACACGGCGGCTGATGCTTATGATCTTCGTGCTGTCGATCCGCGTTTGATAAGGCATGATATCGTTGCGCACTTTCAGCGCCATAACTATTTCTTCTAGCGCTGTGTTTCCAGCGCGTTCGCCGAGACCGTTAATTGTGCATTCCACCTGACGCGCTCCAGCCTCCACAGCAGCCAGAGAATTGGCCGTCGCCATACCAAGATCGTTGTGACAGTGAGTCGCAAACACAATCTCATCCGCACCCGGAACTGTTTTGATGAGCATATGAATTAACTCTGCACTTTCGCGTGGCGCTGTGTAACCAACGGTATCTGGAATATTGATTGTCGTTGCTCCTGCCTTGATGGCTGTTTCCACCACTCTGCAAAGATAATCCTTCTCTGTGCGCGTCGCATCCATTGGGGACCATTGAACGTTGTCACATAGATTACGAGCATGGCTGACGGTATCTTGAATCCGTATCACCATTTCGTCTTGCGTTAGGTTTGGAATGGCACGGTGGAGGGGACTTGTGCCAATAAACGTATGAATTCGCGGTTGCGGCGCGTTTTTTAATGCGTCCCAGCAGCGGTCAATGTCGCGCACATCCGCTCGTGCGAGGCCACAAATTACAGCATTTTGAGATTGACGGGCAATTTCGCTTACCGCGTTGAAGTCACCTTCGCTAGCAATAGGAAAGCCTGCTTCAATGATATCGACACCCATCTCATCGAGCATTTGGGCAATTTCTACTTTCTCATTGTGGCTCATCGTTGCGCCAGGAGATTGTTCGCCATCACGCAAAGTGGTGTCAAAAATCAAGACTCGATCTTGCTTGGCTGTATTTTTCATATCTTTATACTCTGTATCAACTTAGCTACTTGGGATGATTGTCAGTGCAGATCGATTACTCCTCTGAGCGTACGCACCGAACCCCGATACGCTCAAAGGCGGCTAAGTAGTAGAAGAGCTAAGGCTGATAGAGCCTTACAGTCCGTTGGAAATACTGAGTCACCATTGTTATTCATACTCCATTTATAGTCAATTTTTTGTCCTGTGAAAAGACCTTGAAAACAGATGTGTCTTTTTTCTAGGGACTTTTTTGTGGGTCAGAGCAATTTTAAAACGGA
The DNA here is from genome assembly GCA_003447515.1 of Paracoccaceae bacterium. Taxonomy (GTDB): domain Bacteria; phylum Pseudomonadota; class Alphaproteobacteria; order Rhodobacterales; family Rhodobacteraceae; genus Amylibacter. The sequence continues at coordinate 1,388 of DLZA01000343.1, read as the reverse complement.
TCAACAAAAACCGCATTAACCTTGCCTCGTTTTCATTCTACTTTATTTCGCAACATATGAATGAAACATCGGTTGCTTTTAAAACATCCCGCTTACTCGTCATTGGGGCGTCTGGCGGCATTGGTCACGCTTGTGCCGTTGCTGCTGGTCAGATCTGTGGCACAACAAACGTTACGATGCTGTCACGTGCTGCAGATGGTTTTGACATCACAGATGAGGAGTCTGTTATAAAACACCTCAAAGCTCTCGAGGGGTCCTATAATGGCATCATTATAGCAACAGGTGGCTTGGAAACATCTGGTTTTAAGCCAGAAAAATCTCTTCGCTCCATATCATCAAGTGCGTTTGAAGCGCAATTTAAGTTAAATGCTATTGGCCCAGCACTTGTACTCAAGCACATCGGCCAGCACCTGCCA
>DLZA01000343.1:0-592 GCA_003447515.1 Paracoccaceae bacterium | reverse complement strand
AACAATTTGGGAGGTTGGATTAGCTATCGAAGCGCTAAAGCGGCATTAAACCAGATCATTCGAACCGCGTCGATCGAATTTACCCGTACTCATCCACAATCTATTTGTGTTGCTCTACATCCAGGAACGGTGCGTACATCGCTTACAAAAAAATACGTCGGTAAAAATCCTGCTGTCTTTCCAGCAACCGCGGCGCAGAATATTCTGAGCGTACTTGCTGGTCTTACACCAAATCATACAGGTCAATTCTTTGACTGGCGAGGGGATCGCGTGGACTGGTGAGGCTTGGCAATATTCCCTTCGCCGACTGAAGTGGTCTAGTACAGGCTAAATGTTAGCGTGCTTTACTAAAGTAAAATCCTTACAATCCATAATATACATTGTGTTATGGCCCCAAACACAATGTACTGAGTTTACGTGTGATGAGTTTTGGTTCCACCTAAATTACGTTTTTTCAAACTTTGATTGCTCAAACAGATTGCACTGACAGGCTGGCGTTTAAATTCACGTCTGGTGCTTTAAAGAGGGCTTATTTTTCAGAAATCTGTTCAGTGGCAAGCTTAGCTGCGGTGCACACGACTTTTTTGTACGC
>DLZA01000422.1:2939-3725 GCA_003447515.1 Paracoccaceae bacterium | reverse complement strand
ACGCGACAGGCGGGCAGCGGTAGTTGTATGCTGTCAAAATTCACCCTTCACAGCTCAGATGCGCCTGATACAGTATTCCCGTAACGATCAAAGGGGTATTAGCCATGCGCGCCGCACTTGTAGCATTGATGATGATGATTGGTTCGAAGGCGGAGGCTGAGAGTGGCAATTTGTGTCATTTAGAGTGGTGGAAATTTACTATTACAGGTGGATTGTAAAACTAAAAAATTTATTGAAAGCAATTGTAAAATCTGAAACTGCACTAGCTTGATCAAAGAATTCATAGTGAAAAAAGGTCAAACTCATGCGCACATGTTTTCTATTCATTTTTTTCTTTTTGTCGGTTTCGACTTCTGTATTTGCGGCTGGGAGCGGTTCAGATTCATCAGGTGGTAGCACGGGTTCATCAAGCAGCAGCACGGCTGGATCAGGAGGCTCATATGGAGGAGGCGAAGACCCAAGCGCCAAGCCAGATCCGTTGGGTAAAGCTAAGAGCTTAATTCACAAAGAGCAGTATACAGAAGCCTACAAGTTACTTGCCACATTAAAGACACCTGAAATTGAAGACGATAGGCAGAACCTTATGGGTTTTACAGCTCGAAAATCTGGTGACTACGCCACTGCTAAAAAACATTACACGGCAGCCTTGGAGCTATCGCCCAAGCATCTTGGGGCCTTAGAATATCAAGGTGAGTTGTTTATTGCGTTGGGAGACCTCGATAGTGCGGCCCAGAATTTAGAAAAAATAAAGTCGATATGTTGGCTGTATTGCAAGGAGAAAAAAAT
>DLZA01000422.1:0-2530 GCA_003447515.1 Paracoccaceae bacterium | reverse complement strand
TTTTGATAAAATCTGTAAATAATATAGCCGGCTGTCTTCTGAACGACACCAGAGTGATACTTACATGCTTGCGCTAGCAAAGCAGTCTCTGCATCAAAAATTAAGATTTAAAATCCTATAGGTGATTTCTAAACCGAGCCGTACCGACGCTGCTCTCAACCCGTTAAAACGGGTTGAGAGCAATAGAATTAACGCTACTTCTTCTCGAATATACAGAGCTGTTAAACGGTCTGAGCATTGTGTCCAAAATATAAGAATTCTTTTTTCATAGTAGACACATCTGCAGCATTCAATGACAAGCTGGCACTGTCTAGCATCTTATAGCTCGCTTGTGACTTCACCCACTCATCAGCGTCCTGCAGCGTTGTAAGAGTATAGCTGGTGGTTTCGTTCAGGTAATGTGTTGGGATTACGACTTTAGGGTTAATCCGTTTGACTATATCGTCACCCTGACCATAACTGAGGATGTGCTGAGAACCATCCACGGGTAGTGTTAAAATATCGATTTCACCGATCGCATCCCAAAACTCTTGTGGTGGATTGTGCCGGTTATCCCCCCACACTAATGTCCGAATTCCCCCCGTCTCCACGACATATACCACCATATCCATGTGACTCACGTTGTTTGGTGGGCACGCATCAACACCAAATTCGGCCAATGCATCAGTCCAGTTGTACCAACCAGGTGCGACACATGCGTGTTTGTCTGCAAATCCAGTGATCTTGATGTCTGCAAATTCAAAATTTCCAACCATCCGGTCAAGCACCATAGTAGAAACAGGGCGGTGAATGGCATCGTGGTCAAAATGAGTATGCGTAGACATGCAGATATCAACAGGTGTTTCGGGAAATTCGTTTTTGTACCAAAGCCCCCAAGCCCCCGACGGATCGTTGCGCCATGGATCGAACAGCACAGTCGCACCGCCTGGAGAGGTGATTTTGAAAGCGCAGTGACCGTAGAAGTCAATTCCCACATTACCGTTAACAGTATTGCCTGTTGTCTTTTGAAGATCGATGACACCATTATTATTGCCAGGCTGTGTCCAGTCAGTAGATTGGGCTTGCGCTGATGTGCTGGAAAGCAGCGAGGCAGCGCCTCCGACACCCGCGGCTCCTGCGGCCATAAAAAAAGACCGACGTGATAGACCTTCGGTTAGATCGTCTCTTTTGCCGTTGATGAGTGTCGGTGCCAAGTTGAGATTTTCTCTTTCCATGTACGTGTCCCCCATTTTTATTATCCTGAATTAACTCAGGCTCAACAAAGGTAGCAACAAACGGTTTTTCTGTAGTACCAAAAAAATACGGGTAGAACATGGGGCTTAACCCCATGTTTTTTGGATTGATAGTAGCTTACTGCGCAAATTTTGCCCACTTTTATTCAAACCCAACTTTTTACGAATATTGTTGCGGTGAAATTCGATTGTACTGGGCTCCCGTGACATTATACGTGCGATACCTTTAGTCGTTTGCCCGCTCATTATCATCATGGCAATGTCTTTTTCGGAGGGTGTCAGGCGGTCAAAAAAAGTTGTCAGCTGGTCAGGCATTGAAGCTGTAATCGATTTAAGACCCTCTTCCAATAAATGTAAGTAAGCACTTGCTGTCGCGTCTTCATTCAATTGGATGCGTAGTTTATTGAGGGTCGGCACAACTAAACTCTTGATCTGACGAAGAATGTTCGCATCATAGTCGTCGCGTGCTTTTTCCACGTTCAGCAAAAGAATCCGCAACGCTGTGTTTGCTTCTTTCAGCTCGTTTGTGCGTTCTTCAACCCTGAGCTCCAACTTGTCTAGCGTCGCTTGAAGCTGTTGTTCCAAGCGGACCCGTGCTTCTATCTCAACGAGCAATTTCAAGTCAGCCTCGATAACACGCGCAAACTCTAGCAACGCATCGCGAAACAGAAGAGCTTTGCGATTCCGCCGTTTATCTAGCACACAAATCGTGCCAAAGACCGCTCCGTCTGGCCAATGTAGAGGATATCCCAGGTAGAAGCTCATTCCATGTTCCATGTCGTCGTTGTCTGCCCAGTTGGGATCGCAGTTAGCGTCTTCCACAACTAGTTTGCCGTCTTTCAGCACACCGTAACAGTATAGTTTTTCGTTAAGTGTAAACTCTAAACCAACCTGATAGGGATTATCTTTCGTTCCACTAGCCACGAAAACAGAATGATGAGGAGCTCGAGTACGCATCACAAGACTGGCGGGTACATTCGCTATATTTGCAATTACGTCGACAATCCTTTGCCAATTTTTGATCGTTGCCTTTGGGATTTTAGTATCAGTGTTGACCATCTAATTTCCTTTGTTCAAGGAATTGAGTCAAAAATATGGTTAAACTCGGTGTTTGTCTAGTAGATCAGTTGGCTCAAACCTTCAACTTAGTGACTATCTCTTTGGGCTTGCGACGTTTGATGGCCATCTTTGGTCCTCCTTTTACTCAACAATAGGATGGACCAATCAATTTGGGGCAGACCACCTCCATCAAGGCCGCGCGAACGGGAACGCGGCAGGCGAGCTTAATCATCGGTTGG
>DLZA01000287.1 GCA_003447515.1 Paracoccaceae bacterium | reverse complement strand
AATATTTTGGGAGCGGCGGAATCCTTGGCGGGATAGCGTATCGTTCAGGATGCAAGCGTGTTCACCTTGGAGAGCGGTAAACAGCTTTCGCTCCACCTGACCATCGAGATACGGACAAGGTTGTGGCGCAGTCACATAAAACTGCGGAGCCAATGGAAGTGCGTGGCGCATATAGGTCCTCAGTGGCAACTACAAATGACTTAACTTGGATTTTGCGAAGTAAGCAAGGACCCATTGGCAGCGAAATAACACATTTTTGGTTTTGCGGTTATATATATTTTGCGCGAACGATCGTGATGGTCTCAAGCTACGCTTAATTTCTAGTAGGTTTTTTAGATATGGTGCCCTTTGATAAGAGCCGCAGTAAATATTACAGCGATAGAAGGCTTCCTAATCAGTGGATATTCCGATTTTTGACAAATCAAAATGTGTACTTTGGTAAATCTCATTTATCCAGTTGCCATAAAGAAGGTGCCCGTGGCTGCGCCAACGGTTCTGGGGTGTTTTTGTTGGATCGTCCTTGGGATAATAATTATCGGGCACGTTGATTGGCTTACCACTTTCCAAGTCACGGTCATATTCCTGTTTCAGAGTGTCGCGATCGTATTCAAAGTGGTTGAAAACATAAAGCGCACGATGCGCATCGTCTTGTACAAGGCAAGGACCCGTTTTATCAGACGCAAGCAGGGTGGTGAGGTTCGCAGCGTCAAGTTCATCTTGACGTACTTCGGTCCAACGGGATACTGGGATCACCATATCATCAGAAAAACCACGTAGATAAGGTGAGCTTTCGTCGAGCCGCTGGTGGCGGAAGCAGCCAAAGGCCTTGGCGGCAAGCATGTGTTTTTCAATATTGTGGAAGTGGTTGATCATAGCCATACCACCCCAGCACACGCCAAAAGTGGAGTGTACATTGGTTTGGGTCCAGTTCATTACCTCGGTCATTTCATCCCAATAGCTGACATCAGTAAACGAAAGGTGCTCGATGGGTGCGCCCGTAATCACTAACCCATCGAATTTTCGATGTTTGATGTCCTGAAAAGATGTGTAGAACGCATCCATATGGTCGGAAGAAGTATTTTTTGACTGATGTTCTGACATACGGATTAGTGTGAACTCGATCTGCAAAGGGGTGGCTCCAATTAGCCGTGCAAATTGTGTCTCGGTAGCAATCTTTTTGGGCATCAGGTTTAAAAGCGCAATTTGCAAGGGGCGAATATCTTGGCGTGATGCTTGGGCCTCAGTCATGACTGAAACGCCTTCGGATTGAAGGACATTGAAGGCGGGTAGATTGTTTGGAAGTTTTATGGGCATCTGGTCTCAGGGATATTGATTCGTGTAATCAGGCAAGGTTTTGGGCGATGAGTGCGTTAAAATCATTGTGGTATTGGACTTTTGATATATCGTCAGCCTTGACCGTGATACCCCAGCGTTCTGCAATCTTCCGGTAGCGAGGAAGGCGGTGGTCCAACAGCATCCGGTAACCCCACTGTGCAAACTCATCAGGATTGACCTCTGGTTCCGTCAGTGCATTTTTCGTTAAATAATCGATCCACAACTTTTTAAGAAGCGCTGGCTGATAATACATCGGTTTGGGTGATTTGACGAAGCGTTTAATGAGTTCCTCGACGTGGGCTTCGGAACCTTCGATCCAAACAGGAAGGACGTGTTTTGACAGTTCGATCATTAGGGGGTCGACCGAGCTGTCAGCGCTGATGATTTCTACCATTGAGCCTGATGTGTCGCAAATGAAATTTTCATAACCGTAGATTGTTTTTGCGCGGTTGATAAATTGTACCGTGTCGAGCATGGCGTTGACTTCAGCACGCTGGTGTAGAGCCTGGCGCTGGGTATATTCAAGGAATGCAATGCCACCTTTTTGCGGGTTACCTGGTTTGCCAAGGTAAGATGATAGAGGCGTTAAATTCTCAAATGTTATGTTAGAGCCAATATAGATACCATCATTTTTCAGCAGTTCCGCGAGAAAAGGGTTTTTCATAGCTTCAAGTTTAAGATTATCAAGTATGTGTTCGGCCAGATAGCGCGTACCGATGCGGTAATCCACGGAGTAGTGGAACCAATTAAAGGAACGTAAAATTTTTGAGACAAAGGTCTTACCTAAGCCAGACATGCCAAACAACATTACCCGTTTATGTGCTGCATCGTTCCAATCAGTTGCCGTTTCATAGAGCATTGTGAGGCCTTCGCAAAGTAATATTATCTTGTTAGCTTGATTGGAACAGAGCGTCTAGCTCTTGGATTACTTTAGTATTTGAACAGAGAAGAAGCTAAAAGAGCCCTTCAAGTTTGCTCTGCGAAGCGTTTGTTGGCCTCCGTTTCTTCACGGATGTTGAGGAAGTTTGCGCAAAACACAATAACTGCTCCAAAAATGATAGAAACGAGAAACGGCTCGTCGTAAAAGACAAAGCCCACAATTGCAATAAGGGGGAGGCGCAAGAATTCGAGCGGTGCAACGATACTAGCCGGTGCAATTTTTAGTGCAGTGGCAATGCAGTAATGTGCAAAAAGGCCGCCAAGGCCCACGATTGCCACCCAGTGGAAGACATTGACAGGAGGGATGGCGATGTCGCCGTCATAGCCAGCACAAATGAGTCCAAAGCCCGCCTGGATCACAGTTAGCCAGAACATAATGGATAATGTAGTTTCGGTTTTGCCAAGGTATTTTGTACATATGGTTGTAAGCGCAAACATAAATGCACAGGCCACGGC
>DLZA01000296.1:1672-4599 GCA_003447515.1 Paracoccaceae bacterium | reverse complement strand
TTTATTATCCACAAATTTTCGAACTTCTGGATCACTCTCAATTGCTGCCCAAACTTCAATATCACTTTCATCAAAGTGATTAATAATTAACCGCTTAGTTTCTAACTCCATGAATGCCCGCCTATGCAGAATGCTTTGAAAACTGATTACATCGGCTTGTGAAACCGGGCCCCGCCTGCGGACCAATCATCAACATCAGTGCGACTAAAAGCGCGCGCATGGCGGGTACCCCGTAATATTACAATGATACTGTATCAGGCGCATTTGGTCTGTGAAGGTTTAATATTTCAAAAATGGAACCACATTAAGGTTTTCATCACTTAAAGCCGTCATTTCTAATACACTCTTCATAGGAAGATATTTAATTGCTAGTCCCAAGCATGAAAATGGTGCGATTGCAGATCGACGCAAAGCAGGCGCTCACATTGTAGCCCACGCTAAACATTGGACTATCCTGCGCATCAAATCGTTGGCACGCTAAAATGTAACACTATGCCACTTTTGCCTAACATATTTAACTGTTTCAGCTGGTCGGCGCCCTTTGAGGTGGGAAAATTTACACTGTAAAATCTGATAGCACGCTCAACGCGCGATTAATTACATTCATTTTCTAAGATTGGCTGTATATTTGCTCTGTCCTTTTCAGTTGCCATCACCTCAGCTTTAGCGTCTAGTAATATTCGGATAATGGCTGTGTCGCCGCGTTCAATAGCCCAGTCCAACGGTGTGTTCCCCCAATAGTTTCGCGCCATGACATCTGCCCCCGCTTTAATCAGCGCTTGAATTTTTGAAGGCCTGCCATCCAAAACAGCTAAATGCAGGCGAGTTTCTTGTTTCTTACCCCGCGCATTGATATCGTTTCCATTCTCCCACCGAAATTTGAAATCGGCCACAAAATCTGTAACGGTAGTGGTCACCCATTGATTGAAATGGCACACTTTATCGCAGCTTTGTGACGTTGCAATAGAACCAACACAGCAAAGAAAAAAACTGAAAGCCAGAAGTCTAATATTCATACCCTTTATCGAAAATAAATTTAATAAATAGAACTTTTCACAATTCTGGGTTACGTCCTGAACCTTTATAAGCAGTAAGCCGTTCCGGCAATTGCCAACCCAGTTCCACCGTGCCATTTTTGTCGACAAAACGCAACCTTCACCCTTGATCCATTGGCTCAATGCCGAGAGGATTGCAGCCGGTGCTGTGGACGTAGCACCAAACGCCCGGTATCAGACTGGACACGCAAACGACAGTTAACCAAACGCTTTACGTCAACTATGGTTGACACATGTTCGAACCTCGTCAAACAGAACAGTTTACAAAATGGTTCAGGGGTCTCAAAGACGTGAGACCAAAAAACAAAATTGCTCAACGTCTGGTACGAGTTCAATCGGGCAATACCAACGATGTTAAGTTCTTCGAAAACATAGGCGAGCTGCGCATTCACCATGGGCCCGGATAGTGGCTGTATTTTGTGCAGCGGGAAAGATCTTCATCCTGCTGCTATGTGGCGGAGATAAAGTACTCAAAAAAGAGATATTGAGCCCGCGATTAGGATAGCGAAGGAAACAACCGGTGATACCTAAAACAACCAAATTCGATCCTGCGAAATTTCTGTCCAACCAGACCGATCAAACAGAACTGGTTGCCGATACTTTCGCATCAGGTGATCCTCAGTATATAAAATGGGCACTCAACACCGTGGCCCGTGCACAAAGTATGACTGAAACAGCCAAAGCAGCGGGCATCTCGCAGCAGGCTCTTTACAAAGCTCTCGGCGAAAACGGCGATCCCAAGCTCTCTACTTTAACAAAAATCACCAAAGCTATGGGCATCGATATCCGGGCTGCCCAGTCGGCTTAGCCATTTAAGCCAAACCCGAATAGCAACAAGGACAAATCGGACATGACGTCACTTTTCAAAAGTCGCCCCGTTGCGTCCATTGAGGCGGGAAAGTTTACACTGTAAACTTTGATACCGCGCACTTTGGGCGAGTGCAGGCATTGACTTTATACCCGATTTTGGTGATCTCAACGCCTCTTACCATTGCGGTTCGCGCCTTTCGACAGGCCGTCCTTTGGGGCGGGTTTTTATTTCAATAAAGCGTATAAAAACCGTCGCACATATTCTCACAAATAACGATACTCTGATGGATTGGAGATTTAATCACATCGATATTTTGACACCAGTTGGGTGCGCAAAAACACACAGATGCAGAACTTTTTTACGACTAATCAGTAAGCATCAACACTGTACGCGAACTAATAGAATAATCGTAGAAGCGCGAAAACAGGCCCACGTGATGTCGGCCTGCCTGAGCTGTTGAAGAGTTGCTTTATGACCACCGCTTAGCCCTGAAGTAGGCTCAGCACGTTCTGCTTGGACGCGTTGGCTTGTGCCAGCATGGCTGTTGAAGCTTGTTGTAAGATCTGGTTTTTGGCCAGGTTTGTGGTTTCCAGAGCAAAGTCTGCGTCCTCGATGCCGCCTTTAGCAGCCGACAGATTGGACGAAATGTTAGTCAGGTTGTTGACTGTATGGTTTAGGCGGTTGGAGACTGCACCCAATTTAGAGCGTTGGATGTTAACTGCCTCGATAGCGTGGTCAATCTCATGGACCGCAGCAAGTCGCGATATGAGATCAGTTTCGATGTCAATAGCGGCTTTTTGTACACCTAAACCTGTGGCATTCATCTGATTTAGGGTCACCGATATCTGATTTTTTGCACCGGTGGCTGCGCCAACTTGAAACGAGAATGCTGTAGTGGTTGCGTCCATTAAATTTGCACCCGCCCACGTGGTGGTGCCCGCAATACGGTCAATTTCAACGATCATAGCGTCTAATTCGGCCTGGAGGTTGGTTCTGTCTTGGTTATTGTTGGTGTCATTTGCAGACTGAATGCCAACTTCACGCATCCGCTGCAGGATGTT
>DLZA01000296.1:0-1362 GCA_003447515.1 Paracoccaceae bacterium | reverse complement strand
CATCCGCTGCAGGATGTTTTCTATCTCTTTGTGAGCGCCCTCTGCAGTGTCAATCAGGGCTTGACCATCAAGCGAATTGCGGATCGCTTGATCTGTGCCGCGGATCTCTGCTGATAGGCGTGAACTGATGGCGACGCCGGCGGCGTCGTCAGAAGCTGAGTTGATGCGCTTGCCCGAGGACAGGCGGGCCATTGAGGTTTCCATGTCCTTGTTTACGCTGGACGCGGACGCCGCAGCGTTGAGCGCGGCATTGTTGGTTGCAATTGCTAGTGCCATTTTAAAAGTTCCTTATTTTCCGCCGCCACTTCAGGGGCTAGTGGTTATGCTTCAGGCAAATTTCTCCCGTTCCCTGCCAAGGACTTTTCGCCCTGCAAGGTAATTTTGGAAGCCGTAAGCCAGCCGGTATAACTACGATAACCAAGTTATCGTTTAGACTTTAAAGACCGGGAAATGAGTAGCAGTCTTCATTGTCCCGTAATTTAAGAAACGACGTCAATATTATATACTTTAATTACTTGCTAAAATTACATTTAATTATTTACTTTTATTTAAATATCGCCTTGACCGCCACGAAAGTATTGGAATCCGTTTAGCCACCTTCCGATATTCCTCTTGTCATAGAGTGAACGTCTGGAGGGGCGAAATCCCTCTCGGCTCAAGACCCGTTGCTCGATTGGCTCAGACGCCACCATCAAAAAATAACCGATATATCCGTAAATTTCCACCAAGACCTAAGTTTGCTTGATCGCCTCCAAAATCATTGATTCATCGGCTCGATGCACAGTGGATTGCAGCCGGTGCTGTGGCCGTAACACTAGGCTTGAGATAACTCGCGCAGCAACCGTGCCACTTTATTGGTTTTGATCAGATCTGACAGCCAGAGGAACGCCTGCACCTCGACCCACGTTTGCGGAACGCTATTGCCCATATCGTCCTGCGTACAAGCGTCCAAATCATACAGCGTCTGGAACAGATATGCATCAGCGCCGATTTCCAACAATCTCTCCGGTCGCGCAAGCCACTCTAAGTCTTGCCGGGGCTTATCCCAATCGCTCGGCTTGGCCGCCAGAAAGTCGCTCTGTTCTGCATGCAGAATAAGTGCAGCGGCGCGCGTCCCAAAAATTCGCACGTTTCTTCGCATGCACGATAACCTGCTCGGCAAACGATCTCTCGTCCTTGCCAAAGGTGGTCAACTGCAGTCCGACGAACCCGTCCGCGTCCTCAACCGCCGCCAGTTTGTTACCGCGATGTACGTTCTTAAATCCGACGATCAGTTCTGTGGTCGACGCCGCCATCTCCACCCGCACCTGCTCCAGCGTTATATCCTCCGCGCCGTCTTTAGGCTCAGGACTCATAACCAGA
>DLZA01000374.1:3854-4179 GCA_003447515.1 Paracoccaceae bacterium | reverse complement strand
CATGAGTAACAATATAGTGACAGCCTTTTTAGTGGCCGCAACCCACACCTTTGCGATGACCTTTGCTGGTGCTGCGATTGCGATTTTTGTCTACACTTGGTTTGGTTTAAAATTCATTTCAAAAAGTTGGTTCAATCTTGATTTGATTTGGGCATTCAGCCTAATTACTGTCGGTGCATTTGGTGTTTATTCTGCATTTTTGGTCATCAATGATGCCCAATGACCGCTTTGGCAGTGTCTATTGAATCGCTATAAATTCACCGCCGCGAAAGCCATAAAATGCTGCGTTTGCAAAGGTTCAGTTTGTCCGCGTAGTAGCCGTTAG
>DLZA01000374.1:0-3518 GCA_003447515.1 Paracoccaceae bacterium | reverse complement strand
CGAATGGCAGCTGAGAGCCCAAAAGTGAGTGATACTGCAGCTAGCTCGAATAGGTGTGAAAAACATGGAGTTGACGTCCTCGGGTGTGGTTACTCTTCCTGCCGTCATTTGAAAAGAGCCAAATATACCTACGCATATGCCGCCGAGGGATAAACATCTGAGAAGCAATCATTGAAGCGAAGATCATTAAATTCGAACCTGACTTCGACCCTCCATCTGTAAGCAATTGTACCTGATCCAAAATTCTTTTCAGTTTTTTGTTCAAAGGCCTATCGGTACAAATCATCACTACAAACAAGGCGAATTTTGGCTTAGAGCGTTTCTTCGCCTCTTGTATCGCCGGTGACATGGAGGAAAGAAATGTTCAAGATTACAATAGGTCTCGGGTGCATGTTTGCTGCGGCAATCACCGCCTCTGCAGCCCAAGCAGAAACCTGCGGCGAAGTATCGCTCATGCAAGGGGACTGGGGGTCTGCGCAGATCGTTACCGCAGTATCAAAGTTCCTCATGGAACAAGGGTATGGTTGCAACGTAACTACCGTTCCCTTGACAACCAATCCCGCGATGGTTTCAGTTTCGGAAACGGGTGAACCAGATATTTTGACAGAAATTTGGACGAACGGTGCGCCAGCCTATAAAGGATTGGTCGATTCTGGTGCGATCATTCCAGTAACCGAAGTTCTTTCAGATGGCGGTGTCGAAGGGTTCTTTGTTCCGAATTATCTTTTGGAAAAACATCCAGAGTTGGCGACCATTGAAGGTATCAAAGCAAACCCCGAACTTGTCGGAAACCGCTTTCACAATTGCCCCGAAGGCTGGACTTGCCTGAACGTCAGTACCAACCTGTTAAAGGCAAGCGGACTGACGGATGTGGGCATGGAAAACTTCGTGCATGGGTCGGGTGAAACCCTTGCTGCGTCAATCGCGGCTGCCTTTGAAGACAAGGAGCCATGGTTCGGCTTTTATTGGGCACCGACATCGGTCCTAGGCAAATATCCAATGACCTTGGTCGATATAGGGTCACATGATCCTGAAAGGCATGCTTGCAACATCACGGCGGATTGCGCGACGCCAGAACTAAGCGCCTTCCCCCGCAGTGAAGTGGTTACAGTTCTTTCAAAGGACTTCATGGCTGAAAACGCAGCAGTGTCTGACCTGATGACAAATCTGTCCTTCACCAACGCACAGATGGGCGAAACGCTGGCTTGGGTCGAAGACAAAAACGCCTCCTACGATGAAGGAGCTGTACACTTCCTGACGAACAATAAAGACGTCTGGAGATCGTGGCTGAACAATGTTGCACGCGAAAACCTATCCGCATTGCTTAAGTAATGTGAAAATCAGGGGCGTTCTTTGGGCGCCCCTGATGCCTAACGGTCCGATGCCACATGTCTAAAAAGCCGCATCGTCGGGTCCGCTTTAACTTTTTCCAATAGCCAATCGACGAAAATGTCGAGCTTGGGATTGGGCCTTTGTTGCTTTTGAGTTGCAAGATACCATCGACCAGGTTCTGGAATCGAAATATCAAAAGGCTTAACCAAACGCCCTCGCTCAAGGTCGCGTGCGCAAAATGGGGCGCGTGCAATGCTCATGCCTAGGTTGTTCAACACAGCCTCGCGGACCAGCGGATAGTTGTCAAAGATCGCACCGAATTTCATGTTCTTTGTTTTGAGACCAGCTGCACTCAGCCAACTGACCCAGTCATCTGGTTCATTCCACGTGCTTGGTACGCTCAGCAACATGGCGTTTTTGAGTAATTTCTCAGATGCCGCCGAGTTTGCTTCTTCAAAAGCCTCGGGCGCGCAGATCGGAAATATATCTGTTTTAAACAGCGGTCTATATTCAAATCTGGGATCAAACGGTGGCGCGTTAAAAACGCCTACATCAAACCGATGCGAATCGTAGTTACCATCTTCAAAAGTTGAAATGATGCGCACGCGGGTGTCTGGATAATCCTGCAGAAAATCCGCCAGTCTGGGTTGCAACCACATCGTGTTGAAACTTGCATAAGACTGGATCAGCAAGACGTCAGGTTCTTCAGGGGCCTGAATGCGCCGCGTGGCTTTCACAATGCCTTGAATGTGTTCACGAACCGACGGGTAATATTGTGCGCCTGCGGCTGTCAATTCAACCGATCGGCTGGTGCGATCTAACAGTTTGACACCGATAGATGTTTCTAGCGCTTTGATCTGGTGGCTAACTGCAGCATGGGTGACACAGATCTCATCAGCAGCCTTACGAAAGCTCTTTTGACGGGCCACCGCTTCAAAGGCGCGTAGTGAAACCAGGGTTGGTATATGTGTGGTCATTGCAACCTTTCTTTTGGTGGGCATGATCCGCTTGCACGCATGAAGCAGGTTAACCAATCTTGACCACTACTACGCGGTGTTTTTCTACATATTCTCATAGCGTTTTTGCTGATAAATCGCAATTTTTAACAGGATTTTATTGGTTAAAAAATTTTTATGATGGAAAAATTCTTTCAATTCCGTAAATGCCGATTTCCTACTAGCATACCCAACGAGCCCAAGAATGTGAAACGGTGCAGATGAAAATCCAACAGCGCAGCGCGGATCAAACCGCATGAATGACAAGCAACACCGGATAGGGGCGCTCTTACATTCCATACTCAGATACTTAGAAAGGCGCCGCGGCGAGGTGCAAGGAGTTGATCTGATATTGGACAAGCTGGCAGTCATGGATTTGCGCCCAGAACAAATGGGTGATGTGTTACCTCAGGCGACGCGTCATGATGAGGTCCTCATAAAAGCCATTGCCGGGATCAAAGCGCCTGAATTATCTCACATCGCATCTTGTCTTCAGGCGGCTAAGGATGATCTGGTCTGGCGCGAAGATAATGCTCAATTCTATCCGCCCAGTGTTGATTTGGGTGAAGGATACACAAAGTGCAACTTGCATACTATGCTGATCGGGCCAGATGCATGTGGGTACACTCACGAAGATTTCAGCCTTGGTATTTTTATGCTAGGCCCTCGGACGCTGTATCGCGATCACAATCACGACGCGCCGGAGCTCTATTTGAACCTATCCGAAAAATCAGGTTGGCGATTTGGTACGCATCGGTGGCAAGACTATCACGCAGGTTCCTTGATTTGGAACAGATCGGGCGCGCCTCATGCTACGCGCGTCTATGATTGCCCGTTCATTTCGGTCTTTGTTTGGCTCGAAAATATCAAAGCACGTTGCAACTTGATCAATTTTGACGACTGGGCGGAAATTGAACGGCATCTTGCCAGGCATGAACAATGAGGTTCGCTGTGCCAAAAGGCACTTGATATATCCTAAGTGCTCCAACACTGTCCAAGATTAATTAGCATTGCCGAAACGAGCTCCATCGGGGCCAGATTAGGCTGAGGTATATGTTTTCGAAAGGCGGTTACTAGTGTCATCTGTCATATCAAGCGCAAAGTCCGCTGAGCAGTCGTTAGTGCTTGGATAGAGCAATGTCTGCTTCCTCTGTTAATGGAAGCAAACAAGACTACCCCCCGAATGAATTT